>NZ_JBDWLR010000092.1:0-20146 GCF_039973035.1 Sedimentitalea sp. | reverse complement strand
CGCCGGTTACTCGTCACCGGCGCCATGTCGGTGATCAGTGCATCGGAGCGAAAAGGTCGTTGCGATGATCCTTGGCTTGCGAATATGCTGAAAAAGAAGCCACGCTTGGTTGCCGCTGTGGCACTTGCAAATAGGATGGCCGGTCAATTGTGGGCCATGATGGTAACAGAGAAGAATTACGAAATTCGAGCTGCTGTGTAAGGCAACGGCGCCGGATACCGGCAGGACTGAAGAGGCGAAGGAAAGTTACGGAACACGGATCAAGAGATTGAACTGGAATACCCAGAATATGCGCGTGGCCAAAAATAGGCCGCATAAGTGATTGGGAACCAGATCGCGTATCTCCATAAAGGCCCGCCGCCATTTGTCGCGGCAACTACGAGGCCGGACACCTGACTGCCCTGATCAGTCGTTCCAAGACTTGCCGACGCCAAATTCAGCCACGGGGCATCCACACCCGCTTATGTTGCCCCAAAAATTTGGCGGTGCCGCTGTAAATTACTCTCAGGATACCACTTCTTGCGAGCGGCCGTCAGACACCTGCTGGGTTTTCTACATCCCGGCCCAAAGCGGCCAAATCGGAATATCTGTCACCAATGCGGTGATGCGGGCGGCCGCGGGTTGCAGCGCCAAGTGCGACAACCAATTCATCTACACCAGGCGCGTCGTAGATTGAAAACTGTACGGTCAGATAGTGTGAGCGCCGCCCCGTATCATGCTTGTCCATCAACGGAATTTGGATCTGCGTGTTGGCGGGGCCGCGCGTGTTGGTGAAACCCAGATAGCTTTTGGCGTCCACGGCCTCGCGGTAGAAATTGCCGAACTGCAAGGTGTGGATCAGCGCAGAGGCGTGTTCGACCTCGCAACTGGTGCCCGCGATGCAGGCCTTGCCGTAGGCCTCGATTGCCTCGCCAGACCCTGCCAATGCAATCAGGCGATCCGATAACATTTCGCCCAAAACAGGGGCCATCTGCTGAATTTCAGGTTGCAGGTCTTCGACAAAGCCGCGCCCCGCCCAAGGGTTCGCCACCACCGCTGCCACGCCGATCATGCGTAGCACTGGGTCAGCGGGGCGTCCGCCTTCGGTATGGATGTCTTCGTCAAAGGTGATGACTTTGCGCAGTTCGGGGATCATTTGGGTCTCTCCTGTCAGATGTGATATTTGTGGTTTCCAGCGAGGGTGTGCACGACGCCCTCAACTTCGTTTCCGTGGTAGATGCCAAAGGTGCCGTGCCGGTTTTCCTGCGCGTATCTTCGCAAAAGGGACCGTTCCGCATCATCGCGCACGCGGTCTAGGGGCAGGGCATCCAGATCATAGAATTTCAGGCCATTGCGGGCGTTGCCTTGCACATGGCCATGATAGACAATCCGCTGCGCGTCTGTGCCCGTCACTTGGTAGACGGCGTAAAGCTGGGCAAGTTCTGGTGTCAGGTCTTGGTCGCTCAAGGATCGGGTCAGCGTTTCCATCGAGGGGCCTGTGGGCAATGTGACGCTCCCCGTGTCGTCCTCGGCCAAAAGCAGCCTGTTTTTATGGCATAGCACAGCTGCGATGGTCGCATCTCCCGCCGTTGCAGCCGCCGTCACGGCGCGATCCAGACCAATGTCGAAATAGGCCCCTTTATAATAGCCAAGTGGTTGTCCATCTGCGGTCTCAAAATCCAGTACGCGACCAATCAAGATTAGGTGGTCGCCCGCATCCACCAAGCGGTGATGCTTGCAACAAAAGCTCGCCAATGCGCCGTCCATCACCGGCAGATTCTCTGTACCCGCATGCCAGTCTGCTAGGCTAAATTTATCGGTGGATTGTGATGCAAAAAGCCCTGAGAGTTCCTTTTGGTCATCCGCCAAAATGTTCACTGCAAAGTGGTCCGTACTGGCGAAGGTGTCACAAGACAGCGCGGCCTTGCCGATGCACACCAACAACAGTGGTGGGTCCAGTGAAACAGAGGTAAAGGAGTTCGCGGTAAAACCGCGTGGCGTGCCGTTGGGTTGGCGTGTCGTCACCACAGTTACGCCCGTCGCAAAACGGCCAAAGGCATCGCGCAGGCTGCGTTTGGTTTCGGGGTCCATCGGTGTGGCGGGGGCGATAGCGTCCAGCATCTGGTTGTCAGCGCCCAAGGCTGGTGGCGACGCAAGCGCACCATGTCCATGCGCGCCAAAGCGCAGAGGGTTAGCGGCAACCGTCCACGGTTTTTGCGCCGGATCAGGGCCGTTGATCTGAGCCAGCATCTTGCGGGCAGCGATATGAGGATCACGCGCAATGTTTGCGATGGTGTTCAGCGGGCCAAAGGGAACCTCGCCGCCCAAGGTCCGGGTCAGCTGTGCTTTGCTTTGTTTCGACGTCCATGCAGCGACAAGGCGATCCACCTTTGCCGCGTTCTGCGCACGCGCCGCGCGGGTGGCGAACAGGGGGTCCTTCCCAAGCTCTGGCTGTCCCATAAGTGTTGCCAACCGCTGCCAAAAGGCATCATCCACAATGCCAAGGGCAACATGCCCGTCAGCAGCAGGGTAGAGGCCAAAGGGGCTGAGGAAAGGGTGGCCATTGCCCTCGGGCCCTGGCACCACTCCCGTAATGTCATGCAAGTACACCATGCGTTCACACAGTGAGATCATCGCGTCGTACATTGCCACGTCGACGAACTGACCTTTGCCTGTGGCCTCGGCCTCGCGCAGGGCGGCCATGATGCCAAAGGCCATCATCATCCCCGCGAAAATATCGCCGACGCCGGGGCCTGTTTTTGTCGGACTGTTCGCGTCAGCCCCTGTGATCGCCATCAGCCCGCCCATGGCCTGCGCGACCACATCATAAGAGGGCCAATTGGTGTAGGGGCTTTCCCCTGTGCGCGGATCGCCAAAACCACGGATCGCGGCATAGACCAGTTTGGGATTGTCGGCGGCAAGGCTTTCATAGGACAGCCCCAGCCGATCCATCACTTTGGGGCGGAAGTTTTCGACGACAACATCGGCCGATGCCGCAAGGGCGCGAAACTGCGCCTTACCCTCAGCGGATTTGAGATCAAGTTGGATGCTTTTCTTGCCACGATTAAGGCTGATGAAATAGCCAGCCCAGTCGTGGTTCGGATCATCATCGCGAAACGGGCCGTTGCCGCGACTGGTATCCCCCGCGCCGCCTTCGATCTTGATCACCTCTGCGCCGTGATCCGCCAGATGCATGGTGCAATAGGGGCCAGACAACATGCGGCTTAGGTCCAGCACGCGCAATCCTTTGAGGATCTGCGTGCTCATGCTTTGGCGTCCAGTGCGTCAAGAAACGCAAACAGCGGTGTGTTCACGGCGCTTGGATCTTCGGCCAAAGCCATATGGCGCAAGCCCTTCAGGATCACGCTTTGTGCGCCCTCGATTTCAGCCGCGATGGCATGGGTCATTTCGGGGCCATTGCCATAGTCTTCGTCGCCGGTGATGACCAAGGTCGGGCAGATGATTGGTGGGGAGGGGGCGATGATCTCATCGATCCCGTCAGCAAGGACGCGGTAGATCGTATGATAGATGCCGATGTCATTTCCCGTGACCCAGCCACGGACGATGTCCATCATATCGGGGTTGGCCTGCTTGAAATCAGCGGTGAACCAGCGGTCCAACGCGGCCTCGACAGTGGACTGAGGGCCTTCATGGCGGGCTTGTTCTACACGCTTGAGGATCGCGTCTTGGGCATCTGCGCTGCGCTTGTGTGGGGAGTGGAGGATCACCAACCCCGTTGTTCTGTGCGCATGATCTTGTGCAAATCGGCGCACGATCATCCCGCCCAGCGAAAACCCGGCAAGGGTCGCGGTTTCAATTCCGCAATGGTCCAGCAGCGTGGCCAGTTGGTTTGAAAACAGCGACAGGTTGGGTGTTTCGGGCGGCGGTGCACTTTGCCCATGACCGTAAAGATCGTAGCAAAGCACGCGGTAGTGATCGTTTAGCGCAGGCGTCGTCCACTGCCAGCAATCGCGGTTCAGTCCCAGCCCGTGGATCATCACGATAACGGGCCCGTCGGCGGGACCGATCAGCGTGTAGGCGGTGCCGTCGGGCGACTTATGCATCGTCAACGGGGCGGTAGGCGACCACCTCTACCTCGACGCGGACATCGACCAGCAAGTCACTGACCACAGCGGAACGTGTGGGCGGCTCCACGGGGAAGTACTCTCCATAGATCGCGTTGAAGCCCGGGAAATCGCTGCGCTCACGCAGCCAGACCATGGCTTTGATCACGTCATCGCGGGTGCAATCGGCCAGCGCCAATGTGGCGGTGATGTCATCCAGCACGGCGCGGGTTTGCGCCTCGACGGTGCCTGTGGTCATGGGGGCGCCATTCTGCATCGGGATCTGACCTGTGAGGTACACAAAGTCGCCCGCGCGAATGCCACGGGACAGCGACAAAATCCGCCCGCCGATTTCCAGCGGGCCTCCGATGATTAGCTTTTTCTTGGCCATTGATACGCCTCCCTTGGTGTCAGCCTGCCCCGATCATCACAGAATGCTTTCGGATTTTTCGACAAGCGATGTCGTATTTTCCAGCACATCGGATGTGAAAGCGGACATGAATAGGCGGGTAACACAGGGGGGCCTTGCGCCATGGCGGATATCACAAGCTACCAAATGCTGATCAACGGTGAGTGGGTCGACGCGTCTGATGGTGGCACTTTCGAGAGCGTGAACCCAAGTGACGGCAAATTCTGGAGCCGCGTGCCAGAGGCAACAGAAGCTGACGTGAACCGCGCAGTTGAGGCCGCGCATGCCGCGTTCACCAAAGGCCCTTGGGCCAGCATGACCCCCACGCAGCGCGGCAAAACCTTGCGCAAGCTGGGTGACTTGCTGGCGGATCATTCCGAATTATTGGGCCGTACAGAATCGATTGATACGGGCAAGATGCTGAAAGAAACTCGCTGGCAGGCGACATATATCGCCGAGTTTTTCCACTTTTTTGCGGGCTGTGCGGACAAAGTCAGCGGGGAAACCCTGCCTATCGACAAGCCCGACATGTTTGTGTTCACTAAACGCGAACCGCTGGGCGTGGTCGCCGCCGTGGTGCCTTGGAATTCGCAGCTGTTTCTGGTGGCGGTCAAGATTGGACCCGCTCTGGCGGCGGGCAATACTGTGGTGCTCAAGGCCTCGGAACACGCCAGTGCCGCGATGCTGGAATTTGGCAAGCTGGTCGAACAGGCAGGCATTCCTGCGGGTGTTGTGAACATCGTCACAGGCCACGGAGAGCCTTGTGGGCGTGCGTTGACAGGCCACCCATTGGTCGCGCGTGTGTCCTTTACAGGCGGGCCAAATGCGGCGCGCCATGTACTGGAGAATGTGAAGAACAATTTTGCCGAAGTGTCCTTGGAACTGGGCGGAAAATCCCCGTTCATTGTCTTTGAAGACGCAAATATCGAAAGCGCGGTCAATGCCTCGATCGCGGGGATTTTCGGCGCCACGGGGCAAAGCTGTGTCGCGGGCTCGCGGCTTTATCTGCACGAAGACATTGCTGATGAATTCCTTGAGCAGATGACCACCTTGGCGCGTCAGATCGTGATCGGTGACCCGCTGGCAGAAGAAACTCAGATGGGGCCACTGTGCACCACGGGCCAGCTGGAGCACATCCAGCGCGAGGTTGCCCATGCCCAAAAGGAGGGTGGCAAAGTGTTGGTTGGAGGCAAGCAGCCCGACGGCATGTCGGGGTTGTTTTACGAACCCACAATCATCGAATGCCCACGGCAAGATCTGCGCATTGTCGACACCGAATTGTTCGGCCCTGTCCTGTCCGTGCAACGCTTCAAGACTGAGGAAGAAGTACTGGCGCTAGCCAATGAATCCGAACACGGGTTGGCCGCGGGCATCTTCACCAAAGACTCTGCGCGTTCCCTCCGCATGGCCAATTCCGTGCGTGCTGGCATCGTCTGGGTGAACACCTATCGCGTCGTGTCACCTATTGCGGAATTCGGTGGCGTCAAAGGGTCAGGTTATGGCCGCGAAAGCGGATTTCAGGCGATCTATGATTATACGCGCCCCAAGACGATCTGGATAAACACCTCGGATGAACCGATGGCCAACCCGTTTGTGATGCGATGACAATTGCGGCCCTGAAACCAGCGTTTGAGCGGTCGCGCGCAGCCGATCAACCCGTGTCACAGCCGCCTGCGTGTTACGTCGATGATGCGGACGATTACGTCGCCTTGGACGTCGCGGGCCAGCCCATCATTCTGCTGCACGACAAGGCGGGCAGCTTGCAGGCTTTTGCCAAAATCCACGCGCCTTGCCCGCTGGAAACGCTGTTCAGCACGCGAACCGAAGTGATCGAAGTCGCCTGCAACTGGAAAGCCTTCCTTGAGGTGTTCAACGAATATTACCACCTGCCGTTTGTGCACCCCGACTGCATTGGCGATGTCTGCGATCTGCCCGATACGCCCGAGGATGTGACGGGCGCCTATGTGACGCAATTTGGCGCAACCGAAGGCACGGGCGGTTTGTCGCACCCCGACGCACAGCAGGGTAGATTTCAGCCGTTGTTGGAACCCAACGTTGCGGGATTTGCCCGTTGGTTCGCAGACAAAATGATCGAAACATTGTGATGACCCCACGCGAAAGGACCCTGACATGAAATTCCAACTTGCGGTGAACATGGAACGGATTGACGACAGTCTGGATATGAAAGACGTCGCGCGCCACACCCTTGAAATGGTGCAGATTGCCGAGGCGGGCGGCTTTGATATTGTCTGGTCTGCCGAACACCATGCGCTGGAAATGACCATCGCGCCAAACCCGTTTCAGTTGCTGACGTGGTGGTCCACTGAAACCAGTAACATTCGTCTGGGAACAGCTGTGGCCACGGCCGCGTACTGGCACCCGATCAATCTGGCAGGCGAGGCGGCGTTCACCGATTTGATCAGCGGCGGGCGATTGGAATTCGGCATCGGCTCTGGCGCTTATCAACGCGAATTTGATCGCATGAAACCAGGCCTGAAACAGTCAGACGCTTGGCGCTACATGCAGGAAATGCTGCCCGCTGTGCGCGCGCTTTGGCAAGGCGATTATGCCCATGAGGGTGAGCACTGGCAGTTCCCCACTTCGACCTCTGTTCCCAAGCCCTTGCAGGCAGAGATGCCCGTCTGGGTCTCGGCGCGTTCGCCCATCACTTACGACTATGCGATGCGCGAAAAGTGTCACGTGAACTGCTGGCCTTTCACCCGCTCCTTTGCCGAAGCAGAATTGTATAAGCAACAGTTGGACGACGCGATTGTGAAGGCTGACAACGGTTGGAACCCGCGCTTTGCTCTGATGCGCCATTCATGTGTTTACGACAACGCGGCGGATGGTGAGAACGCGATGAACGCTGTGCGCCGTTTACTGAGCCAGTTCGAAAACCTTTACCGTAATCTGGGCGATGTGAAGGACGGCTTTCCCGCCTCGATCCCGCTGGACCAGTTGGAAGGACGCGAACAATATGACCCCGTCATGCTTGAGGAGAACCTGATGTTTGGTTCTCCCGATCGGGTCATCGAAAAGCTCAAGCGTTACCAAGCCTTGGGGGTGAACGAGTTTATTTATTACGCCTCCATGGGGCTCGATCACGCGTCACAACAAAAGTCGCTGCGCATGTTCGTGAACGAAGTCATGCCCGAATTCAAAGAAGGATAGTCCCATGTCAGACGGCGTAAAAGTCACCCGCGACGGCCATGTTCTGGAAGTCACCCTAGATCGCGGTAAGGTCAATGCCATTGACGTGCCTACGTCACAGGCTTTGGCGGCGGCGTTTCAGGAATTGCACGAAGACAGGGACCTGCGGTGCGCGATCCTGACCGGCGGAGGCGACAAGATTTTCTCGGCAGGATGGGATCTGAAGGCGCTTAACGACGGCGAAATGCAGCTTGATAACTGGTGGGAGGCCGACGAATACGGCTTTGGCGGGTTCACGGGGCTGACCGAGAATTGGGCGTTGAACAAGCCCGTCATCGCCGCGATCAATGGTTTGGCTATCGGTGGCGGGTTCGAAATGGCGATGGGCTGTGATCTGCTGATTGCTGCGGATCATGTGGAATTTGGCTTGCCCGAAATGCCGTTGGGGATTGTGCCTGACGCGGGCGCGTTGCAACGCTTGCCGCGTCGCATCCCGCATAACATCGCGATGGAGATGTTCCTGCTGGGGCGTCGCATGAAGGCAACTGAGGCCGCGCATTACGGGCTGGTCAACAAGGTGGTCCCCAAGGAACAGCTGATGGATGCGGCGCGCGAATGGGCGGCCTCAATCGCGTGGTCTGCCCCCTTGGCGATGCAATCCGTCAAAGAGGTGCAGCGCGAGATTGAGTGTGTGCCGCTCGAAAGCGCGTTCAACAAGATGCGCACGGACCCGATGCCGATTTATCGCAAGATGCTAAAGTCCGAGGATGCCAAAGAAGGTGTCGCTGCTTTTGTCGAAAAACGCGAACCGAACTTCAAAGGTGAATGATGTATCCTGATCCTTCCGCAATCACCCGCGTGACCAGTATTGGCGCGGGGCCCATCGGCGCTGGCTGGGCTGCGCATTTTCTGGCCCGCGGTTACGATGTGACCGCCTATCTGCATGACGCGGCTGAGACGGATGCGTTCAATTCCATCCTCAACACCGCATGGGGCAGCCTGACGGATTTGGGTCTGGCAGAGGGGGCCTCGCGTGACCGCTTGCGCATCGTCACCGATCTGAAAACGGCGCTGGACGGCGCGCAGTTCGTGCAAGAAAGCGCGCCCGAACGGTTGGAGATCAAGCAGGCTTTGTACAAGCAGATGGGGGATATCCTGCCCGCGTCTGTCGTGATCGGATCGTCCACATCGGGGCTGACCATGACGGAAATCCAAGCCACTTGTGCTACGCCAGAGCGCTGCGTTATCGGGCATCCGTTCAATCCACCTTACCTGCTGCCCTTGGTCGAAATCGTTGGCGGCGATCACACCGCACCCGATGCCGTGGCATGGGCTGGTAAGTTCTATGCAATCGCGGGCAAAGCACCTCTGCTTATGAAAAAGGAAATCCCCGGATTTGTGGCGACACGGCTGCAAGAAGCGCTTTGGCGCGAGGCCTTGCATATGGTGGCCAACGACGAAGCGACGCCCGAGGACATCGACATCGCCCTGATGAACGGCCCCGCACCGCGCATGGTGTCACAGGGCCAGTGCATGGCGTTCCACGTGGCTTGCGGCGCGGGGGGCATGGCGACCAATCTGGATCAATTTGGTCCTGCCCTGAAACTGCCGTGGACGCGGTTGGAGGCACCCGAACTCACCCGTGATCTGCGGGACCGTATGGTCGATGGTTGCAACGCCATCGCAGGGGATCGTCATTTTGAAGACATGGCAGCACAACGTGATCGCGAGATTGTCGCTGTGTTGCGCGCCTTGCGTCAATCGCGGTTAGGCTGAGCGCGCGCCGGTATTTCCTTTAGCGTTGAAAGGAAGTCAGACAGTGATCCCGGCCAACTTGGGGCGGCTTCATTGGCAGGCCACGCTTCGCGGTATTCTGACGGGCGGCGGCCAAAGAACTTACCAAAGGAAAACGCGAAATGCGACAGCGTGTTGAACCCTGACGCGGTGGCAATTTCACGCACGCTCAGGTTTGTTGAAATCAGCAATAACCGCGCGTTTTGCAACCGCCGCAACAGCCCGAATTGGACGACAGTGCAGCCCACGTGTTTCTTGAACTGGCGCTCCAACTGACGCTGGGACACGTCGAGGGTGTCGGCGATTTCGGGCACGCTCAACGGCTCCTCGATGTTCTGTTCGATAAGGGTCATCGCCTCGCGCACCAGCGGCAGCATCGTCTCTGTACTGCGCCCCATCGTACTGCGCTGAGATGAGACCGCGTTGCGGATCGGGTGGTGCAACATCTGGTCTGCGATCTCACCTGAAAAGCCGCTGCCGTGGGTCCGCTCAATCAGGCGCAGCATCAGGTCAACACCAGCCAATCCACCGGAACAGCTCATGATCTTGCCCTCGATGGTGAACAGGCACTCCTGCACATCGACACGGTCAAAGGATTCGCGAAACCCGCTTAGCCATGACCAATGGATGGTGGCGGGCTTGCGATCCAACAGACCTGCGCGCGCAACGATGTAGCAGCCAAGTTCTACCCCGCAGATGCTTTCACCAGCGCGGGCGCGTTTGCGCAGCCACGCGGTAAGGGCGCGATTTTCGTAATGCTCGGTGCCCCAACTGCCCAGCACAAAGACCAGATCCGCCGCAAGCAGCACGTCAGAGTCAGTGGCAACGGTGGTTTTCATGCCATTGCTTGCTACAATTTCAGCGCCATCGAACGATACGATTTCCCAAGAAAACAGCTGCTCTGGCGCGAGGTAATTCGCGATTCGCATCGTCTCGATCATGGTGATCAGCGTGGTGATATTGAACCGCGGCACGACCACAAAAATGGCGTGGATCGCGGCGCGGGGGCTTGGCTGTGTCATGTCAATTTGCATGGGCAAAGATCCAACAAGAATGGTGCGGTTTTTCGCCAATATAGCTGCAACACTGTCGAATAATCGACAATTTTTTTCATCGATTCCGCACCAAGCTAAACAAAAGGGGGGCTTTGCTAAATGAACTACGACGTTGTGCTGACCTGTGCCGTGACCGGCGCGGGCGATACCACGGGCAAAAGCCCGCATGTCCCCGTTACCCCAAAAGAGATCGCCGATGCCGCGATCGAGGCCGCCAAAGCAGGCGCTTCGGCGGCGCATATCCATGCGCGTGATCCAGAGACAGGGCAAGGGTCGCGTGACCCCAAACTGTTCAAGGAAATCGTAGACCGCATCCGCGAGAGTGACACCGATGTGGTGATCAACATCACCGCTGGCATGGGGGGTGATTGGGTGTCGGACCCTGCAAACCCCGCGATGCCAGGGCCGGGGACAGACATGATCGGCCCCGAAGAACGGCTAGCTCATATCAAGGAATGCATGCCCGATATCTGTTCGCTTGATTGCGGGACGTTGAATTTTTCCGACACGGATATGATCTATATATCGACCCCGCCAACACTGCGCAAAATGGCCGCCCTTGTGCAGGAATGGGGTGTGAAGCCCGAGCTGGAGGTTTTTGATCTGGGTCACATCCGCTTTGCCAAAGCAATGGTGGAAGAGAGACTGATCGACGCGCCGCCCATGTTCCAGCTTTGTCTTGGCATCCCGTGGGGCGCTGACCAGACGGTTGAAACGATGGCCGCCATGAAAGCGCAACTGCCTGCCGGTGCGAGCTGGGCCAGCTTTGGCATCGGGCGCGGGCAAATGCCTATGGCTGCAGCGTCCGTCGCGCTTGGAGGCAACGTGCGGGTCGGGCTTGAGGATAACATCTATCTGGAGCGAGGCGTGCTGGCGAGCAACGCGCAACTGGTCACCAAAGCGCGCGAGATCATCGAGCGTATGGGCGGCCGTGTCGTCGCGCCGCAAGAGGCGCGCAACAAGCTGAACCTGCGGGGGGCTGATGGCTGATCCCGCTGATATTGGCAGTTTGCAAATCCAAAATGTCTCAAAGCTGTTTGGAACGTTCAAAGCGGTCAACGACATTTCTTTGGACATCCGCAAGGGCGAGTTTCTGACGCTGCTTGGCCCTTCCGGATCGGGCAAAACCACATTGTTGATGATGATCGCAGGGTTCTTGGATATTTCCGAGGGGGATATCGCGCTGGACAGTGCCTCTATCGCGAAGGTGCCTGCCGAAAAACGCTACTTTGGCATGGTTTTTCAGGGCTACGCGCTGTTTCCGCATATGTCTGTGCGCGACAACATCGGCTATGCACTAAGCGTGCGGAAACGGCCCAAAGCCGAGATCAAGGCGCGTGTCGACGAGATGCTAGAGTTGGTACAATTGCAGGAATTCGCGGACCGCAAACCGGGCCAGTTGTCAGGCGGGCAACAACAGCGTGTCGCGCTTGCACGCGCACTTTGTTTTGCACCACCTGTGCTGTTGCTTGACGAACCGCTGGGCGCTTTGGACAAGAAGCTGCGCGTCGAGGTGCAAGAGCAGCTCAAGGACATTCACCGCCGCGTCGGCACGACATTTATCTACGTGACTCACGATCAGGAGGAGGCGCTGTCGATGTCCGATCGCATCGTTATCATGCGCGACGGTGCCATCGAACAGGTCGGCACGCCCAAGGAATTGTACGAGCGGCCCAATAGCGCATTCACTGCCAGCTTTCTGGGGAAGTCCAACTTTATCCAAGCGAACGGCAAGATCTGTGCCCTGCGCCCCGAGAAGATCGACCTTGCTTCAGGCACTGGCCACAAGGATGCGCGGATGAGCGGGACAGTGCGTTCTGCCACCTATTTCGGGTCCATGCAGCGGGTCATTGTCGACACGTCCGAGGGCCAAGAGATCGAGGTCGATATCGACGTGTGGCGTAATGGTGATGCGCTAAACGCAGGTGATCCCGTAGATCTGTTTTGGAGCGACGCGGCCGCCGTAGAGTTGCAGACGGGCTAACCGCCCAAATATTCAGAACGCCATAAAGGCGTCATTTCGAAGAAACCGGGAAATCCCCGAACCCATTAGGAGGAACAAGATGCACGATACACAGTTTATGAAAGAGACACTGCAAGACAGTGCGCACGCCTACAAAGATGGCCGCATGGACCGCCGCACGTTCTTGGCGCTTTGTGGTGCGTCGGGTGTTGCCCTAAGTGCTGTGATGGCAGGCGACGCCGAAGCCGCAGCCGATCACGTTGTTATGTGGAACTGGGGTGGCCAGTCCGAGGAATGCCACGGCTCTGCCATCGGTGAGGCGTTTACGACCAGCACGGGTAAGGGGCTCAAGTTTGACACCTCTGGCCCGCTTGAAGGCAAGATCAAAGAGATGGTCGACAGTGGCAATGTCACCGCCGATGTCGCCGATGCGGACCTGTTCAACGCGGTATCTCTGGGGCCAACAGGCCACCTTGAGCCGATCGATTATTCTGTCGTGTCTAAGGACAAAACCCTGCCCGGCTACGCGCTGGAACATGGGGTTTCCGTGATCCTGTATGGCTACGCGTTCGTCTATGACACCGAAGTCTACGGCGATAACCCACCGCAGAACTGGGCCGATTTCTTTGACACAGCCAAGTTCCCTGGCATGCGTTCGCTTTACAAATGGGCCAATGGGTCGCTTGAGGCTGCGTTGATGGCCGACGGTGTGGCGGGGGATGCGCTGTATCCGCTTGATATGGACCGTGCCTTGGCCAAGATCAAATCGATCAAAGATGACAGCTTGTACTGGGGCTCCGGTTCCGAGGCGCATTCCATGGTCGTCAACGGCGAAGTGTCGATGGGGATGATCTGGCAGAACCGAGGTCGCAACATCGAGAACGACACCGATGGGCGCTACAAACTGGTCAACAATCAGGCGATGGCGATGCCGGGTGCCTACATTGTCCCAAAGGGAAACCCCGCTGGTGCTGCCGTGATGCAGTTCATCGCGACCGCGCAGGAAGTGCCCGCACAGCTTGCCTTGCTTGACTGTCTTGGCATGACGCCGTCGAACCCCGAGGCCTTTGGACAGATCCCCGAGGATCAGCAGGATTATGCAATCACCTCGGCCAAGAACATCGACAAGATCGTTTACAATGATCCCGATTGGTGGGGCAAAAATGGCGGTGACGCGGTGAACGCTTTCCTTGAAGCGATCAGCTAACCCCAACCGCTGGCCGCGCTTTTCCTGAGGCGCGGCCAGCCATTTAGGATTTCCTATGCAAGCCCTCACCCGTCATATCCATCCCGGATGGTTGATCATCGCGCCCTTGTTGGTGCTGGTGGTGGCGCTGTATTTTGGGCCGATTCTGAACATTCTGTGGCTGTCGGTCACGGACCCCGAGCCGGGCTTTGGCAATTACGCCAAGCTGGGCGAAAGCGACGCGCTGCTGCGCATAGTCTGGACCACGGTGCGCATTTGCCTGATCACCACTTTGTTCAGCGTCACGCTGGGCTACTCCATCGCTTACGCCATGGTGCACTGCCACCAACGCCAAAAGAACTATATGCTGACGTTGCTGCTTGTGTCCTTTTGGATCTCCATCCTTGTGCGGACCTTTAGCTGGCTGATGCTGCTGGGGCGTAAAGGGCTGGTGAACGGCACGCTGGAAAACATTGGTCTGATCGCAGAGCCTATCGCGTTTATGCGCAATGAGCTAGGCGTGCTGATCGGCATGATCCACTACATGATCCCATATGCGGTGTTGCCTTTGCTAGTGTCGATGCAGTCGCTTGATACCCGCGTGATGGATGCCTCGCGCAATTTGGGTGCCACGGGCAGCCAGACATTTTGGCGCATTTACCTGCCACTGACCATGCCGGGGCTGGTTGCCTCCACGCTGCTGGTGTTCATCCTTAGCCTTGGTTTCTATGTGACGCCCGCGGTGCTGGGCGGTGGCAAGGTCCTGATGGTGGCTGAATACATTTCGGTGCAACTGCTGGTCACGCTCAAATGGGGCACGGCGACGATGCTGGCGGCACTTATGCTGTTTGGCGTGCTGGCGATGCTTTGGGTGATGTCGCGCTTCATGAAGCTCAGCACGGTATTCGGAGGGGCGGCGCGATGACCTCGGGTCTGTTCGCCAAATTCAATCGCGCGGGCGCATGGGTGCTGCTGCTGTTTCTGGTGACGCCTGCGCTGATCGCGATCCCTGTATCGCTGACGCCCAAGCGGTTCCTCTCGATGCCCAAGGGCGAGATATCGTGGCGCCACTTTGAAAACTTGTTCACCTCCGAGGAATGGCTTTCCAGCTTTTTCCAAAGTGGTGTAATCGCGGTTTCCACATCCCTGCTGGCGACTTTCCTTGGCACGCTCTGCGCGATTGGGTTGTGGCGGGTGTCGTCGAAATATTCGGAACTGGTGCGCGCCTTTTTGTTGCTGCCGCTGATCATCCCACAGATCATTTCGGCGATGGCGTTCTATCGCCTGTGGATCCCGCTGGGCTTGCTGGACAGTTACGCCGGGTTGATTCTTGCCCATACAATTTTGGCGGCCCCCATGGTGCTGATCACGGTCAGCGCATCGCTTGCCACCTTTGATCCCAAGCTTGAACAGGCAAGCAAAAACCTTGGGGCCTCCAACTGGACCACCATGCGCCGTGTGATCCTGCCATCTATCAAACCGGGGGTTTTTGCGGGTGCACTGTTTGCGTTCATCCTTAGCTGGGATGAGATCGTCGTGACCCTGTTCATTTCCAAATACAGTGTTTACACACTGCCGCGCCGCATGTGGAACGGCATCCGCGAAAATACCGATCCGACGGTGGCCGCTGCCGCTGTTGTTCTCATCGCCATCACCCTTATCGCCTTCGTGATCTTCGCGATCATGTCCCGCCGCAATGCCAAATCTCAGGCCCAGTAAACGAGGCTCAGTATGTATATGGAAACTAATCACGAAACCGACCTGTTGGTCAGCACCGTTCGCCGCTTTGTGGAAACAGAGATGTTCCCCCACGAGGAAGAAGTCGACCGTCTGGGTCATGTCCCCGAAGAGATTGGCCGTCAGATCGAAACGCGCGCGCGGGAACTGGGTCTCTACGCCTGCAACCTGCCCGAAGACGTTGGTGGTGGCGGGTTGAACATTTCGCAGATGGCCTTGATCGAACGCGAATATGGCAAGACCAGCCACGCGCTGCAAAGCTGGGCCGCACGCCCCACCGAATTGCTGATGGCTTGCGATGCGGAACAGCGCGAGAGGTATCTTTTCCCTGCCGTGCGCGGCGAAAAACGAGAGCTGTTTGCGTTGACCGAACCCGATGCCGGATCAGACGTGATGGGCATGAAAACCAATGCGCGCCGCGATGGGGATGACTGGATTTTAAACGGGTCCAAACACTTTATCTCGGGTCCCTGCATGCCTGATTTTGCCATCGTTTTTGCCGCTACTGGCGTAGACGAAACCCCGCGTGGGCCGCGCAAACGGGTCACGGCTTTTCTGGTCGATGTGGGCACCAAGGGGTTCGACTGCCGCGAAGGCACCAAATGCGTCAGCTATCGGGGTTACAAGACGTTCGAGCTGCATTTTGACAACGTGCGCCTGAGCGCTGCCCAAGTGTTGGGCGAAGAGGGCAAGGGGCTAGAGCTGTCTGGCAAATGGCTCGGCATGGGGCGCATTTGGGTCGGTGCCACCTGCTGTGGCAAGGCCGAGCGTATCTTGGATATGGCCACGGAATGGGCCGCATCGCGCAAGCAGTTCGGCAAGCCGATTGGCGCGTTTCAGGCGACGGGGTTTCGGTTGGCGGATGGCGCGATGCAATTGCGCGCGGCAGACCTGATGGTCAAAGACGCCGTGGCCCGCGCCGAGCAAGGCGTGATGAGCGACGCGGATGCAGCGATGATCAAGGTGTTTTGCTCAGAAATGCTGGGCAAGATTGCGGACGATGCGGTGCAAATCTACGGCGGCATGGGCCTGATGGAGGAAATGCCGATCCAGCGGTTCTGGCGCGACAGTCGCCTTGAGCGCATCTGGGACGGCACCTCTGAAATTCAGCGCCACATCATCACTCGCTCCATCCTGCGGCCCTTGGGTGCATGACCCCGACGCAGCGCGCAAATTTCCAACGGCTGCTGCGGCCACGCCACATTGCCTTTATCGGTGGGCGTGATGCCACTATCGCTGTGCGCGAGGCCCGCAGGCGGGGCTTTGCAGGACAGATGTGGGCAGTAAACCCCAAACGCGCTGATCTGGACGGTGTGCCATGTGTGCCCACCATCGCGGATTTGCCCCAAGTACCTGACGCCGTCTATCTGGCCATCCCAGCGGGGGGTGTCGTGGCGGCCTTGCGCGAACTTGCCGCGCTGGGAGTGGGCGGCGTTGTCTGTTTTTCCGCAGGCTTCAAGGAAACGGGCGACGCTGCGGGCGAACAGGCGCTGATCGAGGCCACGGGCGACATGGCTCTGATCGGCCCCAACTGTTACGGGTTGATCAACTATATCGACAACACCGCATTGTGGTCCTTTGAACACGGCGGTTGGTCGCCCGGCTACGGGGCTGCGATCATCACCCAGTCGGGTATGTTTTCGTCCGACATCACCATGAGCCAACGCTCCTTGCCGCTGGCCTATATGGTCTCTGCGGGCAATCAGGCGGTGCTGGGGCAGGAAGATTATCTGGATATTTTTGCGGATGACCCTGCCGTGCGCGCCATTGGTCTGCACATCGAAGGGTTGCAAGATATTCCCCGCTTTGAACGCACTGCACTCAGGGCATTGTCCAAGGGCATTCCCGTTGTCGCGCTCAAGACCGGCAGTTCTGCGATCGGGTCTGCATTAACCGTCAGTCATACCGGATCACTGTCTGGCTCGAGTGAGCTTTATGAGGCGCTTTTTGCACGTACAGGCGTCATCAGTGTGAGCAACCCCTCGCAATTTCTCGAAACGCTCAAGTTTCTCTGTGCGGTCGGCGCCCCCAAGGGGCCGCGTGTCGCAGGGTTCACCTGCTCGGGTGGTGGGGCGACGATGTTGGCGGATTACGCAGAAAAGATTGGACTGACGTTTCCGCCTGTTGATCCTGCCCAAGAACCTGCGCTTACCGCGCTGTTGCCTGACATTGCAACTGTGTCGAACCCGCTGGATTATACCACACCGATTTGGGGGCAGAGCGAGTATACCTATCCTGTTTTTGCCAAAGCTATTGCTGCCGTGAACGCGGATGTTGCAGTTTTGGTTCAGGATTATCCTGCTGCTGGGTTGGATGCGTCCAAGGGATACTATCAACAGGATGCTGCGGCCTTTGGGCGGGCAGCCAAAGAAAAGGGCCTGCCAGCCGCCATCTGTGCCACTTTGCCCGAGAATATGGATGTTGAGACCCGCCAGCTCCTGATCGCTGGGGGGCTGGCTCCGATGCAGGGGATCCACGAGGCTTTGACGGCCATTGGTCAGGCGGCGGCTTGGGCGCAAACCCGTGCACACATCGCTGATGCTGGGCCAGCGCCTTTGCATACGGCTGTTCAGGTCGGGGCGTTGGAAATGTTAACCGAGGATAGGGGCAAAAGTTGGTTGGCGAGCAAAGGTGTGGTGGTGCCAAAGGGCCGGGTGGCCTGTGTAGATGAGATCGCTCATGTGGCGACCGATATTGGCTTTCCGGTAGCGCTCAAGATGATGAGCCCGTTTTTAGCACATAAGACCGAGGCAGGAGCGGTGGCATTGAACTTGAGTGACGCGGGTGCCGTTTCAGCAGCATTGGCGCAGATGCAAACTGACGTATTTGCACACAATCCCAAAGCGATCGCAGACCAGTTCTTAATCGAGGCAATGTCGTCCCCACCCTTGGCCGAACTCATCGTCACCTTGCGCAGTGATCCACAGTTTGGCGCGGCGCTGGTGCTTGGCAGTGGTGGCGTTCTAGTTGAGTTGGTGGGCGATGCTGTGACGCTGCTTTTGCCCTCAACCCCGGATGACATTGAAAAGGCTCTACGAAATCTGCGGGTGGCACGGTTACTTGAGGGCTTTAGGGGCCGTGCAAAAGCAGACCTTCCCAAAATCGCGGCTCAAATCCACACGCTCTGCCAAGCCTACCTACAAGAGCGTGCCAGCATCGCCGAGATCGAGATCAACCCGCTATTTGTATACGCCGGTCACATTTGCGCAGTAGATGCATTGTTGCACCGTGTGGTTGCGTCATGAGCGGCCCACGCATCATTTCTAACCCTGATCTGACTGTCGGCGCGGACAACAAGCAACGCTGGAACCAGCCCGCGCATCGCCGTCACGGTTTTCATAACGCGCATCATCTGTTTCGCCGCGCGCTGATGGTGCGGTCGCGCAATGTGTTGATGTTAGAACCAGCAAAGCACACACTGACGGATCAACCGGCAAAACTGAAAGACCTGTTGACCCATCCAGCGTTCTCGGCGCTCTGCTGTATTCAGGGCAACCGTATCGTGATGGAAGCGGCGGCAGTTGATTTCACAACGACAACACCGCATTCCATTCAATCTGTATCCAAGTTGCACATCCATCTGATTGTCGGGCTACTTTTGGAACAGGGCTTGATATCGCTTGAGGCTAAGGTTGTAGACTATCTGCCAGACATCGGAACTGGGTATGCGCAAGCCACGGTACAATCGCTGTTGGATATGACCGTCAGCAACGATTTTTCCGAAGACTACAGCGACCCGCAATCGGATTGTTATACCGAGGAAATCGCCTTGGGCTGGCGGTTGCCCGCAAATAATTTGGCAGAGACCACTTTGGTTGACTTCACCAATGCGATCCCCGGCTTCAAATCAACACATCAGCGCGGCCATGCTGATTACAAATCCGCCAATACCGATGTCCTGACCCGTATCGCGGCGGCTGTTTCGCCAAAACCCTTGGCGCAGCTTATTGAGGACATCGCAGATGCCGCCGGATACGAAAGCGCGTTTCACATCAGCCGCAGCCCTGACGGCTTTCCCGCCTTTTCTGGCGGAGGCTGCCTGAGTGCGCGTGACCTTGCGCGATTTGGATTGTTGTTTGCGCGGGCAGGTTGCGACATTTCGGGTGAATCTTTTGCGAATGAAGCTTTCATCGCCCATAGCCTGTCGCGCAATGCCCCCAAACTCACCCCTCCAAAGGACTGGCTTCGGTATTCAAACCACCTGATGACAGACGGGCGATTTGTCGGGCATGCTGGATACGGCGGGCAGTTTCTGATGGTCGACACGCAGTCGGGGACGTCCTGCGCCTTTCTCAGCGTCTTGGAAAACGATGTCGGTTACGATGACAGCTATATGGCTCTTGTTGCGCAAAGCCTGCGAGAGCTGTGCGATCGCTGAGGCGGGCACAGGGCCGAAATTGATAACAAAATAGAAAGGCGAAGAAATGAGCGCATTTGATGAAGACTTGTTCCTGAAAGGGCTTGAGCAACGCAAAGCCACGCTGGGTGCCGAGTATGTCGAGAAAAACCTCGCGGCAGCGGATGATTTTACCCGTCCCTTCCAAGAAGCGATGACAGCGTGGTGCTGGGGGTTTGGCTGGGGTGACGATATCATTGATGCAAAGACGAGATCCATGATGAACCTGTCAATGATCGGGGCCTTGGGGAAAATGGACCTGTCACGCTTTTGTGCCGCCCCAAGTGCTCGTTTAAGCCACCTTTCGTTCGAAGGCGACAGGGCTTTTCCAGCCCAGTGCTGAGTGGCGGCGACGCGGATTGTAGAAGCCGTTGATGTATTCGAAGATGGCCATTTCAGCCTTGCGCCGCGTC
>NZ_JBDWLR010000091.1:0-58548 GCF_039973035.1 Sedimentitalea sp. | reverse complement strand
CAATCGCATCGAGATCATGTTCGGCAGGTTGAAAGATTGGAGACGGGTCGCGACCCGATACGACAGGTGCCCGAAGGTCTTCCTCTCCGCAATCGCGCTAGCGGCAACCGTCATCTATTGGCTATGAGTCCTGACCCTAAGGCGACTAAGGGCTGTCGGGATGCCACTGTCAGGCTGCGATCACCTGTTGATCTGCGATTTCGGCAATGTGATTCCAGAACTGGAAAAGGCATCAGTCGCCTATCTTTTCTGAGGGCGCGCCGTCACTTTGCACCCCAGGTATCTGACAGCCGATACCCTTCTGGCCATGGGTCGGAGGGGTCGAGCATGTGTTGGTGAACGCCGGTGATCCATCCACGGCCCGAGATTTCTGGCCTTATGGCGGGGCATCCGCCGACTGATGTTTCGCCCAGGATTTCCCCCGAGAATGTCGATCCGATCAGCGAACGAGCGGTCAGGCGATCGCCCGTTTTCATCAGGCCCTGCGCGTGAAGGACGGCCATGCGCGCCGAGAGTGCCGTGCCGGTGGGAGAGCGGTCAACCTTGCCGGGCTGAATGGCGACGGCGGCGCTCGTCTTCAGCCCGTCGGCGTCTTTGGTCAAGGGGCCGGCGAACAGGCAAAACGAAATGTGCCGCCAGTCGGGGTTTTCCGGATGGGCAAACCCAAGTTGTGCGTTGGCGGCATCGGTGATTTTGACGCCAAGCTTTGCGATATCATTGGCTTCGTCTTGGGTGAGAGAAAACCCAAGCGCACCGGCATCGACGATCACAAAGCTGTCGCCGCCATAGGCCGTATCCACCGTCACCGCACCAAGCCCTGCGACTTCGACCGTTGCACTCAACTGTGCTGCGAAAGAGGGCAGATTCTGCACAAAGATGCGCTCGGCCTTGCCGTCCTTGCATTGTGCCCGCACGCGGACCAACCCGCCGGGTGCCTCAAGCACCAGATGCGTTTCGGGTTCCTGCATCTCGATCAATCCGCCATCGAGCAAGACGGTTGCCACGCAGATCGAATTGGACCCCGACATCGGAGGTGTGTCCTCCGGCTCCATGATGATCCAGGCCGCCTGCGCCTCGGGATGTTTGGGAGGCACCAGCAGGTTCACATGACGAAACACCCCTCCGCGTGGTTCATTGAGAACAAAATTCCGCAATGTCTGATCTTTGGCGATCCAGCGGCTCTGTTCCCAGATCGTTTCACCAGGAGGCGGCAGGACACCGCCGACGATGACATCACCGACTTCGCCCTCGGCGTGGGCCGAAATCACATGGATTGTTTTTGTCGAGCGCATGGCAGGCAACCTTAAATGCTCGGCATTCATAGCACACGGGCGTCCGTTCACCACGTCGATCTGCGAGAGTCTGGCCGAAACAGGTGGTGGTTCACTCTCCTCACGCGGTGGCCGAAATCAGTGTGCGTTTCTGCCCCCGCAGTCCAAGCAGGCACAGCGCACCCATAACCAACTCGATTGCAAGAGCGATCAGGATACTTTCACTCGGCCACCCGTCGAGCATGATGCCAACCAAGCGTCCAAAGGCAAAAGCAAAGAACATCAGCGTTCCGAGCGTTGCAGAAAAGCGTGCCAGCCCAGGGCGGAAAGCGCCGGCAAAGATGACCGCGCCCAGGGCAGCAAGGTTGGCCCCAGGCGCGCGCAGCTCGCTGAGGAGGGCCGGGTTGGTGCCGAGGCTGATGCCGTAGCTCGCATAGAAATTATAGGGTGCGAAGGTGATCGCAAGACCGATGCCGAGGGCGGTAAGACCTGCGACACCGAGGGTGAGTTTCTGGAAAAGGGACACGAGCGTCTCCTTGCAGTTAAGGGAGGGATCAGGCCGCGTCGGCCCAGGCACCAGAACGGGCGGCCTCGGTGGCAAAGGTCGCAAAGTCGCGAGGTGGACGGCCAAGGGCCCGCTCGACACCATCCGCGAGTTTGGCGTTGCGGCCATCCAGAGTCTCGCGGGCGATCTCGGTGAGCACATCAGCGATCATCTCGCCCTGTGATGGCAGAAGCGCCGCGTGAAAATCCTCGAATGAAATCGGCACATGGGCGACCTGCCGTCCGATCGCGGCAGACAGCGCCTCGGCCATCTGGGCAAATGTCATGAGGTGCGGCCCGGTGACTTCGTAGGTTTCGCCGTCATGTTTTGGATCGGTCAGGGCTGCCATTGCCACGTCGGCGATGTCGTCCACATCCACGATGGGTTCTTCAACGTCACCGCCGGGCATCGGCAAGACGCCTGCCATCACCGGCGCATGCAAGGCTCCTTCGGAAAAGTTCTGTGCGAACCATGCAGCGCGAACAATGGTGAATGGCACGCCAGAGTTGCGGACGACGTCTTCGGCGCGTTGCGCGTGGTATTCGCCGCGCCCTGTCAGCAGGACAAGCTTGCCGACGCCCGCCACGCGCGCCTGATCGGCAAAGGCGGCGACGGTTTCGACCGCGCCCGGCACTGCGATATCCGGATAGTACGAGATATAGACAGCCGACACGCCATCAAGAACTGCGCCCCAGGTGTCAGGCACGTTCCAGTCAAAGGGGATCGGGGCATTGCGAGAGCCACGGCGTACAGGCAGCCCTCTTGCCTCAAGGCGGTTGGCGATACGGGCACCGGTTTTGCCGGTTGCGCCGAGGACGAGAATGGGTTGGTTGGTCATTAGTGGTCTCCTTGGGTCTGATCGGTTGTTCCGTCGATGACCTGTTGTTGCCTAGGTGTGCAGGACGAACCATTCCCATGCGTCCGAGTTTCTTGCTTAATCGTCCGAGCAAGCTGGACGGATGGCTCCTCTCACGTCACAGTTGCCCCATGACAGAGCCACATGTCCCGAATCCATCGCTCCTCGCGCAGCCCGTCGGTGATCCGCTGGGGGAAATTCTGCACCTGCTCAAGCTGACCGGTACATTCTACTGTCAGTCGCGGCTCAGCGCGCCGTGGGGCATCACCATCCCCGGCTTTCCCGAGGTGATGAGTTTTGCCGTGGTTATCGGTGGGCATGCGTGGCTGAGGGTTGGTGAGGACGCGCCTTTTGAGATCCGCAAAGGCGACCTCGTACTGATGACCAACAGCGCGCCGATCAACCTTTTCAGCGACCCCGGCGCCCAACTGATGACACTCGAAGACCTGCCGATCCGCAAGGTCACAGAACTCTACGAGACGGTGGAATTTGGCGGCGGCGGCGCGGCATGCAGCATCATGTATGGCCTTGCCCGGCTCGACCATGCGTCAAGCCCGATGCTGATGGCGCTGCTACCGGATGTGCTCAAGATCGACCCGTGGGAGGAGGATGCCGGAAGTTGGCTGCAAGGCACTCTACAGTTCATCGCAAGGGAGGCGCGCGAGTTGCGCCCTGGTGGCGAGACCGTCATTACGCGGTTGGCGGATGTGGTGGTGATCGAGGCGATCCGGCGCTGGTTGATCGGGTCGCCTGATGCTGACCGGGGTTGGCTGAAGGCCGCGCGCGATCCACAGATCGGGCGGGTCATCGTGGCCATACATCGCGATCCGGCGGCAGACTGGTCGGTCGAGGCGCTGGCACAGGTAGCGGGGATGTCCCGCTCGGCCTTTGCGGCTAGGTTCACCAGCCTCGTCGGCACCCCCGCGATGCAATACCTCGCAGAATGGCGGATGAATCTTGCGCGGCGGAGATTGCGGGAAACCGCGCTGCCTATCGCCACCATCGCCGCGGACCTTGGCTATCAGTCAGAGCCCGCCTTTAACCGCGCCTTCAAACGGGTTTTTGGCACGACACCGGGACAAGCGCGACGGACCGCAACGCTGCGGGAGAGCACCCCTTTGCCGTGACAGAGGATCAATTCCGGCAGCTCTCGAAACACTTCGCGTGACGTGACCATATCTAGCCACCGTGTTTCATATGTGCGTGGTCTCCACCTACAATCGGGACACAGCACACTCCCGGCCGAGCCGTTGGTGAACTTGCGTTCAGGTTGCCCGAAAGCGCGCTGGTGTCATGCCGGTCCAGCGCTTGAACGCCCGTACGAAAGACGATGGCTCGGAGAACCCGACAAGATAGGCCGTCTGGTTGACCGAGATCTTTCGCGCCCCGATGTAATCCGCCGCCATCCGGTGACGAAGAGCGTCAAGGATTTCTGCAAAGCTGACATCTTCGTCCCTGAGGCGTCGGTACATGGTCTGTCGGCTCATGCCCAATCCGGACGCGATGCTCTCTGCGGTGATGTCGCTGCGATGTAGCCGGGGCAGCAGAAGGCTCTCGACCCGTGCGCGCAGTGTTTTCTCTGCTTCCAGCGCCGCCATCAGCGCATCTTCCTTGTCGGCGAACACGCCAAACACATAGGCGTTGGTGTCCTCGAACTCTTGCGTCAACCACTCTGGATTGGTTTTCAGACCGTTCTTCGCAGCGCCAAAGCGGAGCGGCAAATCATAAATCTCCTGACAGAGTGCTGCGTGGGGCGGTTCAGGGTGCGTCACATCCATTGCCAGAGCGAATTTTCGATCCGGAAAATGACGCCGGAATTCGCCGACAAACCAGCAGAAGCTGGTTTCGGTCAGCTCGGGGAAGTCGTTTGGATTGGGTCGATTGTCGATGATCCAGACTTCGCCGTTGCCGTAGAGGTTCAATTGCGCAAAGGCATCCCGAACCTAAGCGCAAGAATGCACAATCAATCCAAAGATGGAAATCGTCTCGAACCGAGTTTGGGTGGCAAATCGCAACGGCAACGCCGGGTCAGCGGCTTGCACCTTGGCCCCACGGACAAGGCGTTTGTAGGCGGCAACGGGAATCCTTGCGTCCTGATCCACCAACCGGTCCCCGGTGACACCGGCATCTGCCAAGAGGCGATCGCGATCGGCATTACAGGACGCTGCAAAATCGACAAATCCTTGGGCCAGTCCAGCCGCGACGCTCGCTCTCTTCATCACACGTCCATCTTGTTCTTTGGCTCGGAAATACCGCCTGTGAAACCGCAAGCCAACAGGTTGATACGTCAGGTCATGGTTTGGTCTTGCGGGTGTCTCTGTCTGCTACGGACATCGAAAACGCACAGGACGGCAAGTCATGAAGCCGGCTAAACTACAATTGAAACACTCCATTGTTGCCGTCACCGGCATGCTCGGAGGGGCCGCAATTGGCGGTGCCGCAGGGGCGTCCGAAGCATCGCGCAAACGCGAAGAGATCGTTGTGGAATGCACGAAGCAGCGCGGGCATTGTGTGGTCGGTTGACCCATCTGAGCAGTGGCAGGCAGAAAAGGAGCGAGCCATGAAGACCGTCTTAATTGCAGGCGCCACCGGCTACCTTGGTCAGCATCTGGTTGCGACATATCTCAACCGGGGCTGGAAGGTTCTGGCGCTTGTGCGCGACCGCCAACGCGCACATGACATGGGGCTGGCCGCAGACAAGTTTATTGTGGCACCGGCAACGGACCCCGAGACGTTGCGCGGCAAGATGGCCGGTGTCGATCTTGTCATCAGCGCCGTCGGGATCACGCGGCAACGCGATGGACTTGATTACCGGGATGTCGACTATCAGGCTAACGTCAACCTCCTGCGCGAGGCCGTTGCTGCGGGTGTGTCTCGGTTCTGCTATATTCATCTGCTGAACGCCGAAGCGATGTTGCATGTTCCGTTGGTGGCCGCGAAGCAGGCCTTTGTAGAGACCTTGCGCGCGACATCGGTACAATCGACCGTGATCTGCCAAAGCGGTTATTTCTCTGACATGGAGGATTTCCTGTCTATGGCGCGGTCCGGGCGTGTCTGGCTGTTTGGTGATGGTGATCTGAAAATCAACCCGATCCATGGCGCCGATCTGGCCGATGCAACGGCAGAAGCTGTCGACGCCGGAATGGAAACGCGAGCCGTCGGTGGGCCCGATGTGCTCTGCCAGAAGGACCTCGCCCGGCTGGCTTTCCTTGCACTTGGGCGGCCTGCGTCCATTACTTGTCTGCCGGATTGGACCCGGCGGCCGGCGTTGCGGCTGCTCCCTTGGGTGACACCACGCTATATCCACGGACCGGCGCAGTTCTTCCTGACGGCAATGGGGCTGGACATGGTCGGCATACCCTATGGAAGCCACCATCTCGCCGATCACTTCCGGTCCATCGAAGGAACCACGGGTATCGGGAGGACCAGTTCATGATACCAGTGAAAACAGCGGGCTTCGCGGCAATCGGGGCCGCAGTGACCTATCTCGTGGGGTTTGTCGTGCTCTTGATGGTTCTTATCCCCGCCGGATACAATTTCGCGCCCGGCGCGGAAGTCGAAGCAATTGCCTTGCTAAGGCACCATGCTGGCATGATGACCGCTTGGAACAGCGTGGTCTACATTGCCAACGCGGTGCTTGTGGGCGTGCTTGTCATTGCGCTGTATGAAAAGTACGCGCCCTTGTCACTGCGATTGATGCGGGTCGCTTCGGCCTTCGGGCTTGCCACGCTGATCTGGTTTCTTGTTCTCAACTTGTTCCTGTTGCGCAGTGAGATCGATTGGGCCGCCCCCGACCTTGCGCAATCTTAACTCCGTACATTCACCAATAAGCTTAAACGCTCGGCCAACGGCGCTGTCGCGCAGTTGGGCTGGTGTGCCCGAATTATAGGAAAACCATGATGAACACTCTAAACCATCACAACCCGAAGGCACCCAGCAAAACGGTCGCAAACAGTTGACCAGCGACGGCTGCGCACCGGCTGCTCTGGTGGCGATCACCGATGAAAACTGATGGCCCGCCGGAGCCTGTTTGATGATCTGATGATCGTCTGAAAACCGAGCGGCGGCGGGCGTCGTGATGCCCGACGACTGCAAAAACCGCACAGAAATCTCCGCCACCTAAAGGCAGCCAGTGACAACGCCATCAAATTTCAGGTTTGAACGCGCCTTTTCAAGATCGCCAACTGTTCAGCCAGCGTCGAAATCGACCGCGCCCTTCGGTGATGTGCTCGCCCGCAGCATCCATGCTGTCACCGATATCTTCGAGCACGGGGTCAATCCGGGCCTGACGGAACCTGCGCCAACGCACCCAGATCGCCCAGAAGATCGCGGCGAGAAGAGTCAGGAAGACAATATTGAACCAGTTTATGACCCGATGATCCGGGCCTTCGACGGTTTTGATCGAAATTGCATTGGGAAAGGTCGACAAAAATTCGTTGCGCCATCCGTAATGCAGGATCGACACCCATTCCGGGTTGTCTTTGGTCGAAATTGCATCGTTGGCCTCGGTATAGAGGTTGGCGGTGTCGAACTTGAAATAGAAGGGCCAGCCCCAACCGGTGTCTTCGTTGCGATAGACGATGGGTTTGCCGTTTTCGCGCACGCCCTGGATGAACTGAACATCGCGGCCTGCCAGATTGGCGGCCTGATCGTCGGGGCTGGACCAGAAAATACGGGTCCAGTCGGTGAGATCCTGACGTTCCTCATAGGTGTTGACGATGCGCACAATGTCGTACTGGGGCAGCGCATAGTGCAGCACCCCGCCCAGGAGCAGCCAGAAGGTCAGTATGAACGCCCATTTGATATAGGCCATCTGTCAGGTCCTCACTTGAAATTCACAACATATATCAACACCGAAATGGCGATCCAGGGCACGATGTAAACCCCCAAGATCAGCTTTCGTCGGAGAGAGTTGTCATAGCGCGTCAATCCGCGCTGCACAAAGGTTTCCTGATCAACAGGCAGCGCCTTTTCCGCCCAACGCACCTTGAGTTTGCGCCGACGAAGGCTGCGCGAATAGAGCGACAGCCCGACATAGGCGATTGTCTGTAACACGAGCAGGATCAGTACAAGGCGCAGAAGTCCCAGCATATCAGACCCGCCCTACCGCGCCCCAAGGGCCAACCCTGCGGATCATATCGGCGGCCGGGGTCTCGGGGGTGTCACCGGTCATGTCGGGCTCATGGCCAAACAGCGCCGCGCGCGCGCCCGCCTTGTCGACCTGGTATTCGCGGCTGAGAAAGTAGGCAACATAGTCTTTCTTGGCATCAGACCACGTCATGTACCGGCGATAGAACACGGGCTTGTTGCAAATGAACAACTGGCGGATATCGAGCAGCGTCAGTTCTGCCAGCAACCGGTTCACCAGATCACGGTTGGGCGTATCCGCAGCGCGCAGGGTATAGAAATAGGCCGGATGATCTGAGGTGATGCGCGGCCAGGACCCGCCGTTCTCGGCCCAGTTCAACAAACCAGACAGCCCGTCATACTCTAGTGGAAGGCGGCTATGATGTTGTCTTGCCAACCGGCGCAGGTCGGCACGCGTCAGGCCGGTCAAATCCATACCGCCATCACTTGCCGTGTCGATCACGATGAAATCCATCTTTTGCTGCAAGATCGCGGCGGCATCCAGCCCAGGTGCCTTGATGATCGGCTCGACCAGATCGTTATAGTCCAGAAACTTGGCGATGCGATTGCGGTCGCTGAAATCGAAGACGTATTTGATCGGCAAGTCATCCAACCCGGACTTTTCCCCGGACGAGATCAGCGCGGGGTGCTCGACATCCTGAAACACGTAAAGACCGCCAAAATGGCTGGTCCAGAAGTTTCTTTGCTCAAACTCGGTTTCGGTGAGTTTGACGGGATTGCGGGTGATATCGCCGGACTTTCCCGCAAGGCTGATCATCCTCGCGATCAGAACATCGTCAAACCAAGCGTCTTCTTCGGTGCGGAACCTGTCAACAAGGCCGGTCAGTTCGGTTGCATGCCGCAAGGTGCCGCTGGTGGTGTCGGCCTCGATCCTGATGGTGCGAATGTCGAACAGGGCCTGCGGGTCGCCCATGTGCATGACCGAATTCACCAGTTCCCCGGCGACAGCGTCCACAGCCGTCAGTGCAAACAGCTGCGCCTCGTTTGCATCGATAAAGCGGCGCAGAATGTCGTGGTTTGTGGAAAACGTCGCGTTCAGCAGTGGTGCGCGTTTCTGGTCGGTTGTAAGCAGGATGAACTGACGGTTGACCCCGCTATGGTTAAGATAGAGATGATCGCCCAGTTCATCGCCAATTTCAGGCGAATAGCCCGAGATATCAATGTGGAAATCGGTCAGTTCGGTGTGCTTGCCGGTCAGATGTTCCAACGCCCGGTCATAGCGCTCTACCAGTGCTGGCGATGCCACGTGAACCAAGTTGCCGAACATCAATCCTCGTTCAATCAACCGCTTCATTTCGCGAGCCTCACGCGGCGCAGGCGGTTGAAAAGCGACAGGTACATTGGCAACCACAGCATTGCCGCCAGTCCGGTGATCGGCAGCGTTCGCATCAACCGGGGTATGGTTGCGTCAAGGCCCGAAACGGGGTCCGGGTCCAGAATGAACAACAGCGATGCCGCCAACGCGAAACATGCGGCCAGTCCCAACAGCCCGGTGGAGAATGGCCCCAACATTGCCAACATCGACGGCTGTGCTACGATCTCGGCAGCAAGGATGGCGCTGATGATGGACACCAGTGTGATGGCTGCAAAGAAAAAGAAAACAGTCACGCTACAGCCTCCGAAACCTTGGGCGCGCCGCACCGCTCCTGACGGATTTTCTTTTGTGAACAGTGCGCAGCGCCGACTTTAACAGGTGTAACCGGATTTCCCATAGCAAATAGATTGGCGCGTGCAGGGATCGAAACAAGACCCTTTCGCGGAATTGCATCGTCAGTTGAACTGTTGCACGGCCCGGAGGGGTTGGATTCAGGTGAATTTGCTTTCATGTGTGGGCTGACCCCGCAGACCACCGGACAAGGACCATTGTGATGACACATACCGACGCTGCCGACCTGACCGCCCGCCTGATCCAATGTCCGTCGGTGACACCAGAAGAAGGTGGAGCGCTGGTCTTGCTTGCTGAGGAACTGTCCGCAGCCGGGTTTCAATGTACACGTGCGGACCGGGGCGGGATCAGCAACCTGTTTGCGCGATGGGGCGACAAGGGACATCTCCGCAGCTTTGGGTTCAACGGCCATACGGACGTTGTGCCACTGGGCGATGAATCCGCATGGACGATGCCGCCTTTCGGGGCCGAAGTGAAGGGTGGTGTGATGTACGGGCGGGGGGCGACCGACATGAAATCGGGCGTGGCCGCCTTTGTTGCTGCGGCCATTGACCTCGTACAAGACACTCCGCCTGACGGGGCAATCCTCCTCGCCATTACCGGCGATGAAGAGGCCGATGCCGTCGATGGCACCACGGCATTGCTCGACCACATGGATCAATCCGGCGAGGCGATGAGCGTGTGTCTTGTGGGTGAACCGACCTGTCCTGAAAAAATGGGCGAAATGATCAAGATCGGTCGACGCGGTTCGATGAGCGCCTGGGTCTCGGTAACCGGTGTGCAGGGACATTCGGCCTATCCACATCGTGCGAAAAACCCGTTGCCCGCGATGGCGCGGTTGATGGATCGGCTGGCCAGTCACGAACTGGACAAGGGGACCGCGCATTTTGATGCTTCGACGCTCGCCGTGGTCACGATCGACACCGGCAACCCGGCGACCAATGTGATCCCTGCCGAGTGCCGCGCCACGGTCAATATCCGGTTCAACGACAGCCATAGCGGTGCGTCGCTGAGCGACTGGCTGCGATCCGAAGCCGCGTTGGTCGCAGCCGAGTTCGGCGTGGAAATCGACATGAAGATCAAGATTTCCGGCGAGAGCTTTGTGACCCCGCCGGGGGCGCTGTCAGAATTGGTGTCCAAGGCGGTCGAGGCGGAAACCGGTGTTGTGCCAGTGCTGTCCACCAGCGGTGGTACCTCGGACGCGCGGTTTGTCAAGAATCATTGCCCGGTGGTGGAGTTTGGCCTTGTCGGGCAAACCATGCATCAAGTCGATGAACGTGTGGAGGTTGCGCAGATTCATCAACTCAAACGCATCTACTCCCAGATTTTGCGCGACTATTTCGCCTGATCCGAGATGCGCAAAACCGTCATCGTGATGCTGAAAGAACCGCGCCCCGGCCGGGTCAAGACCCGGTTAGGGCGCGAGATCGGCATGGGGCCGGCAGCCCAGTGGTTCCGGCTGCAGGCGCTGGCGTTGCTCCGCCGCATTCGCGACCCGCGCTGGGATATCGTGCTCGCCGTCGCGCCGGATCGTGCGGGGTTGCAAAGCAGGGTTTGGCCAAATGATCTGCCGCGGATACCGCAAGGTCGTGGTGATCTTGGGGTCCGTATGGCGGTTGCGCTGCGCCGGTCGGCGCCTGGACCGGCCTGTGTGATCGGGGCCGACATACCGAGACTTGGCGCGTCACAGATTGCAGCGGCGTTTTCTGCGCTCGGGAATCATGACGCGGTGTTTGGCCCTGCGCCAGATGGCGGCTATTGGCTGGTCGGACTGAAGCACCCCGCGCAGGCCCCGAAAGGGTTGTTCCGGGGTGTGCGCTGGTCCAGCAGACACGCCTTGACGGATAGTCTGGCGACACTTGGCACCCTGTCTGTTGCGCAAATTCAGAGCTTGCAGGATGTGGATACGGCCGATGATCTGCACCGGGTTGGCGCGCAGCACCTTTTACCGATGACGGCACCGAAATGCCGTGTTAGGCCGAACACATGACGCGCATTCCTGACAAGGCCGAGATCCTCGACTGGATTTCTGCCAACCCGACCCAGAGCACCAAACGAGATATTGCCAAGGCTTTTGGCATCAAAGGCGCGGACCGGATCGATCTGAAACGCATTCTCAAGGAACTGGAAGCCGAAGGGCATTTGGAACGGCGCAAGCGGTCCTATAGCGATCCCGACCGGTTGCCACCGGTCAGCGTGTTGCAAATCAAAGCCCCCGATGCGGCCGGCGATCTGTTTGCGCGCCCGTTGGAGTGGCATGGCGAAGGTATCGAACCGGTTGTTCTGGTGGTACCACGGGCCAGCGATCCCGCACTTGGCGAAGGCGATCGCATTCTGGCGCGGCTGACGGTGGTGACAGAAAGTGATCATAACTACGAGGCACGGCTGATCCGCCGGATCGGTACCAATCCGAAACGTATTCTGGGCGTATTTCGCAAAGGCGCCGAAGGTGGCCGGATCGTTCCGATCGAAAAGGCGCAAAGCACGGAATGGACGGTTCCCGAAGCCAACCGGTTTGGCGCCAAGGACGGTGAACTGGTCGAGGCGGAACAGGCCGGACCGAAATCGCGCATGGGCCTGCCACGCGCGCGCATCGTGGCCCGGCTGGGCGATCCCTCATCCCCCCGTGCCGTGTCGCTGATCGCGATTCATCAGCACGGGATTCCGGATGATTTCCCCGATGCGGTGATCGCCGAAGCCGATGAAAAGAAACCACTGGGGCTGTCCGGGCGCAAAGATTTGCGGGACATGCCGCTGATCACCATCGACCCTGCTGATGCACGCGATCATGATGACGCCTGTTATGCACATGCCGATGATGACCCCAAGAACCCCGACGGCCATGTGGTCTGGGTCGCGATTGCCGATGTCGCTGCCTATGTGCGACCCGGTTCTGCGCTGGACAACGAGGCGCGCAAGCGCGGAAACTCGAGCTATTTCCCCGACCGGGTGGTGCCGATGTTGCCGGATCGTCTGTCCGGTGATCTGTGTTCCTTGCACGAAGGCGTGCCACGGGCCTGTCTCGCCGTCAGGATGCAACTGGACAAGGATGGCAAAAAGATCGGCCATACCTTTGTGCGTGGCCTGATGCGGTCGGCGGCGTCGCTGCATTACGCCGAGGTTCAGGAGGCCGTGGATGGTGCGCCCAACGACCGGACCGGTCCGCTGCTGGAGCCTGTCCTTGAACCACTTTATGCGGCCTACCGCGCGCTTGTAAGGGCGCGTGAAGATCGGCAACCGCTGGACCTTGATCTGCCAGAACGCAAGATTGAGCTGGCCGAAGATGGCACCGTGACGTCGGTCAACTTCCGTGAACGTCTGGATGCGCACCGGTTGATCGAGGAATTCATGGTGTTGGCCAATGTGGCGGCGGCGGAAACGCTGATCGCGAAACGCTCGCCTCTGCTGTTTCGAGTACACGAAGAGCCCGCACCGGAAAAGCTTGATGCCTTGCGCGAAGTGGCACAGGCGGCCGGGTATAATCTGGCCAAAGGGCAGGTCTTGCAGACCCGGCATCTGAACCAGTTGTTGCGCGCCGCCGAAGGCAGCGACAATGACGAATTGATCAACATTTCGACCCTGCGCTCGATGACCCAGGCCTATTACTCGCCAGAGAATTTCGGCCATTTCGGTCTTGCCCTGCAGCACTACGCACATTTCACGTCGCCGATCCGTCGTTATGCGGACCTGATCGTGCACCGGGCGCTGATTTCGGCACATGGCTGGGGCAAGGATGGGCTGTCGCCAGAAGAGATCGAACGGCTGGATCAGACAGCAACGCATATTTCCGATACCGAACGGCGGTCGATGATGGCCGAGCGCGATACAACCGACCGCTACCTGGCGGCGTTCCTGTCAGAGCGGGTCGGGAACGAGTTTGGCGGTCGGATCAGTGGAATCGCCAAGTTTGGCGCTTTTGTAAAATTGGATGAAACCGGTGCTGACGGGCTGATTCCTGTGCGGACATTGGGGCGCGAGTATTTCCATTTTGACCGCGAGGCGGGGACATTAATGGGGTCCGATACCGGCTTTACCATCGGTATCGGCCAACGGGTCACCGTGCGCCTAGCGCAGGCGACGCCGGTCACCGGTGGTCTGGAACTTGAATTGCTGACAGTCGAGGACAAAGCGCTGCCCAAGGGGCAAAGCCCTGCCGGTCGCAGCCCACGCCGCAAGGCCGTGCGCGGCAAGCGCAAGTCGGACAAGACCAAACGCAAGGTTGCCCGCAAGCGGCGTTAGAGGTGATAGGTCAGGGCCCTGCTGATTAGCCAGCCGTGGCGCATAGGATCAATCTCTGAAGGGTTGTCAAACAGCACGGCCCGTTTCCCGGCAGTGCGGTCCTGCCCGGGAAAGGCGGCTTTATAATCGGACATCAGTGTTGTCTGGCAATGCACAAAAAGGGCAAAGGGGGCCGATTTGTGGGCGGCAATGCGAATGGTCGTGCCGGATTTCGTCACAGGTGTCAGGTAGGCAGGCTGGCCCCAACGCAGGGCCTCTTCGATCTCGCCAACCCGGTTGTCAGACGCGGCCGTGTCAAGGATCAGATCACGCAGCGCCATCAGGCCGGGCCGCGCAGCATCATTAAACGCATCAAAAACACGTTCAACCTGAGCATTTGCAAAGGGGCGGGTCATGGCAGCGGCACCTTGTCTTCCAGTCTGTCGATATAGTCGGACAGTTGCGCATCCTCTGCAACCCGCCGTGATAGCGGGGTTTGCACGGGTGTCGAACGGATCGCAGCAAGCATTGGTCCAACGCTGAGGTCTGCCGACGTTGGTCTGTTGCCCATCAGAAATGGGCCTTGCCAGAGGCAGGTCTGGATCGCCTTCAGGTCTTGTTCGACCCGCATCATTCGTTCCTTGGCTGAAAACCGGGCGATGCCATGTGTCCCGAGACCGCGCATCAGCTTGCGGCGGAGGCCGTTGGCGACGGGCCGGCGCAAGAGTGCTGGAACCTTGGCGAAATAGATCTCGCGTATGGTCGGCCAGACCGCGTCATTGCCCCATCGATCTAACACCAGATTGAAGTAAAGATGTTCTTCGGCCATGCGGATCAGCGCGTGCGACTGAGCGCGTTGCATATCGGAGAGATCCGGATCAAACACCGCGCCTTGGCTTTCCAGATACTGGCGGATGTTGTGACTGTCGGGGATTAGCCGTTCCTCGGTATTCAGGACCGGCAACTTGGCCAATGGCATCTTGCGCGGGTCATCAAGGTCGCGTCGGGTCCAGTCCAGGCCGGACAGCTTTAGCAGCGCCGCTGCCTTGACGCAAAATGGGCTGAGGCTGAACTGATCAAACCCCCGCGGATAAGTGTAGAGCATAAGCATGTGATGTTCCTTTGAGAGCGTGTTGCCCATACCGTACTGAACACTAATGACAGTTTCTGGCATCAGGAGTATGTTAGACAACGCCATGTCCCGAACCGCCCGACTCTTTCAGTTGATGCAATGCCTGCGCAGTGGTGCGCCGCCGCATACGGCGCAGGCATTGGCGCAAGACCTCGATGTATCGCCACGCACGGTGCATCGTGACATCGATACGCTGCGCGGATTGGGGGCGGTGATCGACGGTGCCGCCGGATTCGGCTTTACCCTGATCGAAGACGCAACCCTGCCGCCGCTTGGATTTGAGAATGACGAGCTTGAGGCGCTGGTGCTGGGTTTGCGCGAAGTTGAGCAGATTGGTGATCCGGATCTGGCCGTGGCCGCGCGATCTGCGCTGAACAAGTTGCAGGCGCGGTTGCCTTCGCGGCAATCGCACCGGCTTGCCCATGCAGTCCTCACGGCGCGCCGCTTTACCCGCCCGGAAACACCGACGATTTCCGTCGCAAGGCTGCGGCAAGCCACATGGGATGAGATGGCGATTGATTTTGCCTATTCGGATGCGCAGGGCGCCCAAACCCAACGGCGGGTCGATCCACTAGGCATGTCCTATCTGGATCGATCGACGGTGTTGGTGGCGTGGTGCCACCTTCGGCAGGATTTCCGGGTGTTCCGGCTGGATCGGATGAGCGAACTTGTGGTGACGGATCAAAGCTTTCGTCCCAGACGGGTGCCCTTGTTACGTGCCGCGATGGCGCAGTTTCAGGCGCAAAACAAGAGCCGCTAGGCGGCCATTTCCCGCGGACACATGGATTGCCGTCTGTTCAGATGCGCGGATTCGGGGTACTATCTTGCGAGAGCAGAGCAAAAAAATCGGGATAACAACGATGTGCAACTGGAGGATAGCCGGGGGTCTTGCCTTGGCCATGGCAGGTAGTGTTCAAGCCGAAACGCAGGGCGATTCCGTTCGCCCGGAGGGTCGACCACAGGTCGAGGAAATACGGCTGGCAACTGCAAGCCTGACCTATTCGTTGCGCCCGACGGCGCGGCCCAAGACAATCAGCGTAAAGGAAAGCCCGGTGCAGAATGACGCTTCACACCAGGATTTTCAGACCTGGCTGGGCGGGTTTCGCACGCGGGCCATCACTCAGGGGATTTCACCCGGCGTTCTAAACGCGGCCTTTGACGGTGTGAGACCTGACGCGGATATCATACGCCGCGACCGTAACCAGTCGGAGTTTTCCAAGACAATATGGGAATATCTCGACAGCGCTGTATCAGATACGCGACTGCGCAACGGTAAATCCGCCCTGAGCCAGCATCGCGCAACGTTGGTGGCGATTGAGGAGCAATATGGGGTCGAGAAAGAAGTTGTCGTGGCCGTCTGGGGGCTTGAAAGCGCCTATGGCAGCTATCGGGGCAGTACCGATATCATCAGCGCGTTGGCGACGTTGGCGCATGACGGCCGCCGCAGTGCCTTTTTCGAAGAGCAGTTGATTGCGGCGCTGAAGATCCTGCAATCCGGTGCCACCAGCCCCCGCAACATGACCGGCAGCTGGGCGGGTGCGATGGGGCACACGCAATTCATGCCGACCTCTTATCTGGATTATGCGGTGGATTTTACCGGTGACGGCAAGCGCGACATCTGGTCGGATGATCCAACTGACGCGCTGGCCTCGACCGCCGCCTACCTCGCCCATTTCGGGTGGACCAAAGGGCAGCCATGGGGTGTAGAGGTCACGGTGCCAGAGGGGTTCGATTTCCGTCTGGCGGATCGCAAGATCAAGAAATCGGCCTCGGAATGGGCGGGCCTCGGCGTGACGGGCGTCAATGGTGCGGTTTCAGATCACGGACCGGCGGCGGTGCTGCTGCCTGCGGGCGGCCAAGGGGCTGCGTTTCTGATTTTTGACAACTTTGCGGTAATCGAGCGCTATAACACTGCGGATGCTTATGTGATTGGCGTTGGTCATCTGTCGGACCGTATCGCGGGGGCGCCGGCGATCAAGGCAAACTGGCCGCGCAGCGACCGCGCGCTGACTCTGAGTGAGCGTAAGGAAATGCAACAGCGGCTGACGGCCAAGGGCTTTGATACGCAAGGGATAGATGGACGGATCGGCCCGCTGACCATTGATGCCGTTCGCGCCTATCAGGTGGCTTCAGGGCTTACCGCAGATGGCTATGCGTCGATGAACCTGTTGAATGGGCTACGTTAGGGCGCTTTAGCGGGCGTAGGACAACAAGTCGCGCGCCCGTGCGCGGCCCAGTTCGATCCTACAGGATTGAATAGCTATGCCTGTGCCAGAGCCGCCGCCAAATGTTGCTCCGACGAATTCGCAATGGGTGTCGCGGTAAGCGGTCCACGCCGCTTGGGCCGCTTCGAGCGCAGGCACCGCCGCGCTGCGACCGGTTGCTTCGTCAAGTTCCCGCGCCGAGCCCAAGGCGAATCCGAGTGTGGTTTGAACAACACCGTCGACTGTCTTTTCCACCTGTGCGAGGCAGCTGCCGATCTCGACCTGACTTGGCCCACCACATTCCATGTCAGGACTGGCGATGGACAGGGACGGGAGCGCTGCAATCAAGAGGGCGACCGACGCCCGGAATTCAGATTTCATACGAGTGACTCCTCTGACAGGTTTAGGGCTACATGGCGAACAAAAAGTCAGACAGGTGGTCCGTATTCATTGGCGTCGGGCTGCGAAGGTCGTGTCAGCCAATAGACTAACAGGATCAGCAGGATGAACTGCACCACACCAGCAATCATCAACCCGCTCAGCCCGAGTATTGCTGCCGGTCCGCGCAGCGCATCGGGATCTGCGCCCGCAGTTTCCATCGCCCCAAATGCGAAAATGCCAAGAAAGAGGAACACATACATACCAATTGAAACGGCCAGGGGGAGCAAGAGATATCCGCCCGGTCGTCCTGTATCATGCATTCTGCGCCATGCCGCGGCCAGATAGGGCAGAAACATCGCGAGTTGGAAGATTGGTGCCAGAATTCCGACCTGTTCAGGCGCGTTGGGATCGGTCCCAAACAGCGCAGCATCGATCATGCTAAGCACAACCGCACCGCCAAAGAAAAAGGCCGCGAACCACCAGAATTCAGATCGGCCCGCGCGGCCCGAGAACGTCACATACTTGGAAAGACATGCCCTGACGGATTCTGTGAAGGTCATGATCTTTCTCCCTTGGGTTGATTGCAGCCTTTCAACCACGCTAGCCCAAGCGGTTCACAAATAAAGCCAGCTTGCGTGCGGTCGCAGTCTTAGCCCGGGCTCATCCCGCGCAGGCGTTCAGAGCGGCGGCGGAGCAGTTCAACTACAGTCAGCAGCGCAATGGAGACCACAACGAGGATCGTTGCGACGGCGAGGATTGTCGGACTGATCTGTTCGCGCAAACCGGTGAACATTTGCCACGGCAGGGTCTTTTGGCCTGCGGAGCCGACAAATAGCACGACCACGACTTCGTCAAACGAGGTGATGAAGGCGAACAGCGCACCCGAAATCACACCCGGCAGGATCAGCGGCATCTGCACACGGAAAAAGGTGGTGACAGGGTTGGCGCCCATATTGGCGGCAGCGCGCGTCAACGACCGGTCAAAGCCGACCAACGTTGCAGTCACGGTGATGATGACAAACGGGATGCCCAAGGCCGCGTGGGCGAGAACCACGCCGAGATAGGTGCCTTGCAGCCCGATGCGGGAGTAGAAGAAGTACATGCCCGCCGCCGAAATGATCAGCGGAACGATCATTGGCGAGATCAGAATTGCCATGATCGCCCGGCGAAACGGCACGTGCGGCTGGCTGAGGCCGATGGCAGCGAGTGTGCCAAAACTGACTGACAGGAAGGTCGCAACAGGCGCAATTAACAAGGAATTGCGCAGGGCGTTCTGCCAGTCGGAATTGGTCAGGAAGTCCTGATAATGCTTGAGCGAATAGCCAGCGGGGTCAAAGCGTAACATCTCGGGCGTGAAGGTAAAGAAATCCTCGGCATTAAAGCTGAGCGGCATCACCACGAGGATCGGGGTGATCAGGAACACAAAGATCGCACCACAGATCACGCGGAAGGTGAAATGCCAAAGGACTTGCCCAGGCGTCAGATAGGGCGCGATCTTGGCGCGATAGCGACCCTCGAACAGCCAGAAGGTGAACCAGCCAAAGAACCAGCCAAACAGCGCGCCAATCACCGCGCCGGGTATTCCGCCAAAGAGGAACCCCGCGATCAGCATGAGGCCGATCAATCCCCAACGGGATACCTTTTCGTTGCTCATCACCTGCGTCACGAGATAAGCGATCACCGCCATGACGACAGCACCGACAAAAACCCCAAACATCGAACTGCCCTGTGCAGTGCCGACTAGCAGTCCGGCAAAACCACCGGCGATTGCGACGACTGGCAGATAGAACGAAACGGGCGTGCGCGAAATTGGTGTCAATGCAGCCATGATCTCAGCCTCCCAGCTTGACGTTGTCGATGCCGACGATCTTGTCGTAGGCGTAGTAGAGCAGCAGGACCACCGCCAGCAGGATGGCCCCGAGCGCGGCCGCCAGACCCCAGTTCAGCGAGCTTGAGATGTGATAGGCAATCCGGTTCGAGATAAACGTACCAGTGTTGCCGCCGACAATCTCGGGCGTGATGTAATAGCCGATGGAAAGAATGAAGACGAGGATCGAGCCAGCGCCGATACCGGGCACCGACTGTGGGAAGTAAACCCGCCAGAACGCGGTCCAGTTGGTTGCACCCATGGACTTGGCCGCGCGCAGATAGGTCGGCTGGATGGTCTGCATAACCGAATACATCGGCAGGATCATGAACGGCAGCAGGATATGGGTCATCGCGACAATTGTGCCGAACTGGTTGTTGATCATCACAAGTCGCGCATCGTCCGCCACGAGGCCCAGCCAGACCAGCGTGTCGTTGATCACCCCCTGTTGTTGTAGCATCACCTTCCACGCCGAGGTGCGCACGAGCAATGATGTCCAGAAGGGTAGCAACACAAGGATCATCAACAGGTTGGATGTTCGCGTTGGTAAGTTGGCCAATATCCAAGCGACAGGATATCCGAGGACGATGCAGGAGATCGTGATCACCATGCTCATGAACAACGTGCGTCCGAACAGGATCATATAGATTTGCTGGTTTTCGGGCCGTGCCTCGGCGCCATCAGGGCCTTTCTGCATGTCCACGGCATTCAGGAAGTAGCCGTTGGTATAGTTGGGGGAATAGGTCTTGATGGTCTGCCAGATCGGAACCTCGCCCCAATCCTTGTCAATATCGACAAACGCTTCCTTGAGTGGCTCGCCGCTTTCGGTGTCCATTCTCTTGACCTGGCGCCCGGTCTTCCGAAACAACGAAGAAGCGCCAGTCAGTTCATAGTTCAGGCGCGATCCGAGCTTGGTATGAGTCTTGGCCTCAACCGCCACTTTAAGATCAGCAGCAAGCGCCTTGAACACAGGCTCGCCAGGAGCTTCGCCAGACGCCGGGTCCCAATCGGCCAATGCCGACACGGTTTGTGGCAGGGTTTCCGAAACAATCTGGTTTTCCACCGAGCGAAACAGCATGTCCGCAATCGGCGCGATAAAGGTGATAAGAACAAAGAGCAGCAGCGGAGCGACCAGTGCCAATGCCCGCAGTTTCTGGAGCCTCAGCGCCTTGGCGAGGCTGCGCTTGAGCGGGGTGCCGTCAGCGGCAAGTACCGGACCGGAAGTCGTTTGATCGCTCATGGTCATGTTCCTTACTTGGCAGCGGTCGATCTGTTGTCCGGGTCGATCCGGATCAATCCAGAGGCGGCGCACCGCCTCTGGATAGGTTTCAGGTCAGTGACTTACTTGGCCAGCCATGCCTGGAATTTCGCGTCGATGTCGTCGCGGTAGTCAGCCCAGAACTCGTAGTTGTACAGGAACGTGTTCTTGGCGTTCTCCGGGTCTGTCGGCATGTGCGGTGCCATGTCGATACCCAGCTCGGCGTGCTGGCCAACCAGCGGAGCCGATGATGCGCGTGCGGGACCATAGCTGATGTACTTGGCCTGATCCGCAAGACGCTGAGTGTCTGTCGCGAACATGATATAGTCCAGCGCACGGGCCTTGCGTTCTTCGGAGAGACCGGCGGGAATGATCCAGCCATCAAGGTCGAACACCTGCGCGTCCCACAGCATGGCAACCGGCTGATCCTGTTCTTCGATCACGCTGAACAGACGTCCGTTGTAGGTCGAGCCCATTACGACCTCGCCATCGGCGAGAAGCTGCGGTGTGTCGGCACCGGCGGACCACCAGATGGTCTGATCCTTGATGGTGTCCAGCTTGGCCAGCGCTTGTTCCTGACCTTCTGCGGTGGCCAGAACATCGTACACGTCTTCCTTGGCGACGCCGTCACAAAGCAGCGCCCATTCCATGTTGTTGATCGGGCGTTTTTCCAGCGCGCGCTTGCCGGGATAGGCTTCCAGATCAAAGACGGCGCAGATGTCGGTCGGTGCTGTGTCACCCACCAGGTCGGTACGGTAGCCAAAGGTCGTCGAATACACGATCTGAGGAATAAAGCACTCCGACACCAGCAAATCGCCAAAGTCGTCAGCAGCCGATGTGCCGTCTGGTGCAGGTGCCAGCATCGTGTCGGGGTCGATTTCCATCGCCAGACCTTCGTCGCACAGACGGATCGCGTCAGATGCCACAACGTCCACGACGTCCCAAGTCACGTTGCCGGCTTCGTTCATCGCGCGCAGCTTGGCAACCGCTTCGGCAGAGCTTTCGTCGTTGATGACCTTGACGCCGGTCTTTTCCATATATGGCTCGTGATAGGCCTTTTGCTGCGAGTTGGAATAGGCGCCGCCCCAGCTGACGATGGTCATTTCATCGGCCATGTCCTGGGCGTTCGCCATCCCGCCTGCAAAGGCCAGAGCGGTCGTTGCCATCAGTATTTTCGTAGATTTCATTTCGAAATTCTCCCTGTGGTTTTCGCGTTGTTTGGGTAAGTCGGGTCAGCACGACGGGCAATTGCCCGCCCCCCGTGTTCATCGACCGGATATCCCGGTCGACGGTTCTGTCCGCTACGCGTCAAGCGCACGACAATCCTGTGGCATCCAGCCGATTTCGATCTGGGCCCCAGGTTGCAGCCGGACTTGATCCGGTGCGTTGCGAGTCTTGATGATGAACTCATCATTTCCGGCAACCTTGAGCCGGGTCCGGAAGATATCACCCATATAGATGAACTCCATGACCTCGGCCTTGAGAGTATGAGCGCCTTCCTGAAGGCGTTCCTTGTTGTACTCGACACGCTCGGGGCGGATCGAGACGCGGGTCCGTTCTCCCGGTTGTGTGACATTGACGGGTTTGCAGTCGATCAACTCGCCATCATCAAGCCGGACGACAGCGACATCGCCATTGATTTCCTTGACGACGCCCTCAAGCGTGTTGTTTTCGCCAATGAACTGCGCAACGAAACTGTTTTCCGGCTCTTCATAGAGCTTGTCCGGCGGCGCCAGCTGTTGAATGCGGCCATCGTCGAACACGGCGACACGGTCCGACATGGTCAGCGCCTCGGTCTGGTCGTGGGTCACATAAACCACCGTGATCCCGAGGTTGTCTGCAATCCGCTTGATTTCAAACTGCATGTGTTCGCGCAATTGCTTGTCGAGCGCACCCAACGGTTCATCCATCAGAACCAGTTCGGCTTCGAACACTAGCGCGCGAGCCAAAGCAATCCGCTGCTGCTGACCACCCGAAAGCTGTGCGGGGCGTCGACCGCCAAAGGCTCCCATCTGCACCATGTCCAGCGCCCGCTTAACCTTTGCTTCTCGCTCAGACTTGCCGAGCTTGCGCACTTCCAGCGGAAAGCTCAGGTTCTCGGCGACGGTCATATGCGGGAACAGGGCATAGTTCTGAAACACCATGCCGATGCCGCGCTTGTGCGGCGGGATGTTGTTGATCGACACACCGTCTAGCCGGATGTCGCCATGCGTCGCGGTTTCGAACCCGGCGAGCATCATGAGACAGGTGGTCTTTCCGGAACCCGAGGGCCCGAGCATTGTCAGGAACTCACCCTTTGGCATGATCAGGTTCAGATCTTTGACAACAAGATTCTCGCCATCATAGCTCTTTTGGACGCGTTCAAACTCGACGAACGCGTCAGACGTTTGTGTATCAGCCAAATCGGCTCCCCTTGGACATTCCGCAGTTAGATCTGCTGTTTTGCTAGGAAAAGTTAAGCACAGAGCATGGTCGACATGCAACCATGTCGCTCAAGATTGCAAATTTGGGTCAACAATTCAGCGCCAAAGCCAGAACAACAGGCAGCGTTGGGCAGGACTTGCCCAGCAAATTGACTTGTTGTTCACATCTGTTTGGATAGGCTGAAATTCAGACCGGAGCACATGATCATGACAGACCTCTACAGAACGGCGGGTTGCCTGCCGCCAACCTCCTTGCCTGAATGCCCATGAACCAACATCTTGCGGAAACCGTCAGCTTTCTTGAACGGCTGGTGTCCTACCCCACTGTTTCTTCAGACAGCAATCGACTGATGATCGCGGATCTTGCCGCGCGGCTGGAAGATGCAGGCGCACGGGTCGAACTCTTTGAAACCCCGGATGGGAAAAAGGCCAATCTGTTTGCAACGCTTGGTCCCGATGTGCCGGGTGGCATCGTGCTGTCGGGCCATACCGATGTTGTTCCGGTTGCCGATCAGGATTGGAGCAGCGATCCGTTTACGATGCGAAGAGCAGATGAAAAACTGTTCGGGCGCGGCACCTGCGACATGAAGGGGTTCATTGCTGCAGCGACGGTGCTGGCGCCCGAATTCGCGAAACAACCGCTGCGCCGGCCGATCCATTTTGCTTTTACTTATGATGAAGAGGTGGGCTGCCTTGGCGCGCGGGCTCTTGTTCCGGCGTTGCAAGAGCGCGGCATTCGGCCATCAATAGCGATTATTGGTGAACCTACCGACATGCGGGTGATCGAGGGGCACAAGGGCTGTTGCGAATACACCGTCAATTTCACGGGTCTAGAAGGGCATGGATCATCGCCCCATCGCGGCGTCAATGCCGCCGAGTACGCGGTGCGGTACGTGACCGAATTGATGCAGCTGCGCGGAGAGTTGATGATGCGCGCGCCCCAGAACAGCAGGTTCGAGCCGCCTTGGACCACGATCAACGTCGGACGGATCAACGGCGGCGTCGCGCATAACGTGATCGCGGGAAAGGCCGAAGTGGAATGGGAGATGCGTCCAGTACAGGATGGCGACGCTGATTTGGTGAACTCGGCGATGCAAGAAGTCATTGATCGTGACCTGCTGCCAATGATGCGGGCGATCAGTGCAGATGCTGATATCGTGACCCACGTGATCGGTGAGGTTGTCGGGCTTGAGGTGATGGAAGAGAATGCGGCGCGCGACCTCGTCGCGTCGCTTTTAGGAGCGAACGGGGCCGATGTGGTGCCCTTTGGTACCGAGGCGGGCTTGTTTCAGCAGATGGGCATGTCGGTGACGGTCTGCGGCCCCGGATCGATAGATCAGGCCCACAAACCGGATGAGTTCGTGAGCCTGGAACAACTCAGTATTTGCCTTGATATGCTGGAGCGATTGGGCCGGTCTCCGGCCCTGATCGACGCGTCTGACTAGGAGGCGGCCTTGAGCAGCCCCTGCTTCTTTATCTCGGCATAGCATTCGTCAAGCGCCCTTGTGGCGCGGGCGATCATGGTGTCAATCTCATCCTTTCGGATGACCAGTGGCGGTGACATCACCATCCTGTCTCCGACGTGGCGCATCACCAGATTGTTGGCAAAGCACCGCTCGCGACAGATCAGCCCCACGGTTCCCTCGTCGCTGGCGAATTTCGCACGGCTTTCCTTGTGCGGGGTCAAGGCGATCGACCCCATCAGCCCGACTATCCGTGCCTCGCCAACCAGCGGATGATCTGCCAGCGACTCCCATTTCTCTTTCATATAGGGGCCAGTCACATCACGGACGTGATCGATGACGTTTTCCTCTTCAAGTATGCGCAGGTTTTCCAGCGCCACGGCAGAGGCGACAGGATGGCCGGAATAGGTATATCCGTGATTAAACTCCCCACTGCCAATGATCGCAGCCACTTCGTCGCTGACGATTGAGCCACCGATTGGCGCATAACCAGAGCTGAGCCCCTTGGCGATGGTCATGATGTCTGGCCGAATGCCCAGCGTCTGGCTTCCGAACCAGTTGCCGGTGCGTCCAAAGCCGCAAATCACCTCGTCCGCGATCAAAAGGATTTCGTACTTGTCGCAAATCCGTTGGATTTCGGGCCAGTAGGTTTCGGGTGGAATGATTACGCCGCCGGCGCCCTGAATCGGCTCGGCGATGAATGCAGCGACGCGGTCTTCGCCCAGTTCCTGAATGGCGGTTTCCAGTTCGCGGGCGCGGGCCAAGCCGAATTCTTCGGGTGTGGTATCGCCACCTTCGGACCACCAGTGCGGTTGATTAATGTGGTGAATGTCGGGAATCGGCATTCCGCCCTGTTCGTGCATGTAAGTCATGCCGCCCAGGCTGCCGCTCCCCATTGATGACCCGTGATAGGCATTCTTGCGGCTGATGATAATCGATTTGGACGGCTTGCCCTTCATCGCCCAATAGGTGCGCACCATGCGGATATTGGTGTCATTCGCCTCGGAACCGGATCCGGCAAAAAAGACATGGTTCAGATCTCCCGGCGCAAGCTCTGCCAGCTTGTTGGCGAGTGCGATGGCGGGAACATGGGTGGTCTGAAAGAAGGTGTTGTAATACGGAAGCTCGCGAATTTGCCGTGCTGCAACTTCGGCCAGTTCTTCGCGGCCATAACCGATGTTGACGCACCACAGCCCGGCCATCCCGTCTAGGATCTCGTTGCCTTCGCTATCGGTGAGGGTCACGCCCTTGGCCCGCGTGATAATGCGCGCGCCCTTTTCTGCCAGTTCGTCTCCGGTGGTGAACGGATGCATGTGATGCGCGGCGTCAAGCGCCTGCAGCTCGGCAGTGGGCAGGTGATTCGTGATGGCGGGCATGGCGCAGTCTCCGAAAAATGAGTTCGATGTCAAAATATGATCAAATTCTGCGCTGTCAATCGAATCAGTTTTCCTCGGCCAACACGGCCGCGACCTGTTCCATGCCCTGTTCGACATCCTGCACAAGCGCGCTCGCGGCTGCATCGGCATCACCCTTGCGGAGTGCGGTCAGGATATCCTTGTGTCGATCCGGAAGGCTTTGGGTGCCAAACCGTCCGCACACCACCCTTAGTGAGGGTCCAAAACGTAGCCAAAGCCGGTCCGCGATCTCGGCCAGAACGGGCGCATCTGCTTGGGCATAGAGCGTCGAATGAAACTGATAGTTGCCGTGCAGATAGCCGGGAACATCGCCGACCGAGATGGCACGATCAAGCACCGCATCAATCTCGGCCAACCGATCGATTTCGGCATTATTGATGCGCAGCGCAGCGCGTCTTGCTAGCTCTTTCTCAATTGTTTTTCTTAGATAAATGATCTGTTCAGCGTCTTCGCTACTCAATTTTGGAACGCTGACCCGACGGTTGCCCTGAAAAACGAGAGCGCCGTCGGAAATCAATCTGCGGATTGCTTCGCGTACCGGCGTCATGCCAGCCCCTAACGAGGCAGTCAGCCCTTGGATTGTTACGGCTTGACCCGGTGCCATCTCTCCAAACAGGATCTGTTCGCGCAATTGTTGATAGACGACTTCGTGCGCCGGCGTCTGAACAGGCCCGGACATCGTGCGCACTGCTGCATTTTTCACCATTGCCATCCGTCCGATCCTTTTGCGCGCCCGGCTTTCTTGCACCATGCGTCCGAGCATGAAAGCATATCTGTGATTGCCAAAGAAGGCAAAACTTGATCAAATATCGCAAGTCGGAGACAATCCGGCAGTCCAAGGGGAGAAATTTATGTTTATGCGAACGCTGACACTCACAGCGATTCTGGCACTCGGCGGCAGCGTCGTGATGGCCGACGAGGTCCGGGTTTACAACTGGTCCGACTATATCGACGAAGAGCTACTGACCAAGTTCGAGGAAGAAACCGGCCTCGAACTGATCTATGATGTCTTTGACAGCAACGAGGTTCTGGAAACCAAGATGCTTGCCGGTGGTTCCGGTTATGACGTTGTGGTTCCGTCCGGCACGTTCCTGCAGCGGCAGGTCACGGCAGGCGCGTTTCAAAAGCTGGATCCGGCAAAGCTTCCCAACCTTGAAAACATATGGGATGTGGTGTCGGAACGGACCGAACAATACGATCCCGAGAATGCCTATTCGATCAACTATATGTGGGGCACCACCGGCATCGGCGTGAATGTCGGCAAGGTCAAGGAATTGCTGGGCGAGGATGCCCCGATCGATTCATTGGAATTGGTGTTCAACCCGGAAAATATGGAAAAGCTGGCAGGATGCGGTGTGCATTTCCTCGATGCCCCGGCTGAAATGATCCCGATGGCCCTGAAATATCTGGGCGAGGATCCTGACAGCCACGACCCCGACGTGATCAAGCGCGCTGAAGAAGTGTTCATGCCGGTTCGGCCCTATATTCAGAAGTTTCACAGCTCTGAATACATCAATGCGCTGGCCAATGGTGACATCTGCGTCGCGGTCGGTTGGTCGGGTGACATCCTGCAATCCCGCGACCGGGCTGCCGAGGCCGATAACGGTGTCGAAATCGAATATCATGCCGCCAAGGAAGGCGCGCAGATGTGGTTTGACCAAATGGCGATTCCTGTGGATGCGCCCAACCCGGACGGTGCGCATGTATTCCTGAACTTCATTCTGGATGCCCAGAACATGGCTGCCGCGTCGAACTATGTCTATTACGCGAACGGCAACAAGGCGTCGCAGGAGTTTCTGGTCGAGGACGTGATCGGGGATCCGGCGATTTATCCGGACGAGGCGACGCTGGCGAACCTGTTCACCACCACGCCTTATCCCGCCAAGGTTCAGCGGGTGGCCACCCGCCTCTGGACCAAGATCAAGTCGGGCACCTGATCCGAAATCAGCAAGGCGGGTCATTTGACCCGCCTTTTTTGTGAAATCTCGATCCGGGGGCCCAACCTTGCAAGCCGTTGAATTTGCGCCGTGGAACGATCCGCAGCAGAAACCACTGATCCGCTTTCAGAACGTTACCAAACGCTTTGGCGACTTTACCGCCATCGACGATCTGTCGTTGGATATCTACGAGCAGGAGTTCTTTGCGCTGCTGGGTCCGTCTGGCTGTGGCAAGACGACGATGATGCGCATGCTGGGCGGATTCGAGACCCCGAGCGAAGGCCGCATTGAATTGGCCGGGCAGGATATCGGGCCAGTGCCGCCGAACAAGCGGGCGGTCAACATGATGTTCCAGTCCTATGCCTTGTTCCCGCATCTTTCGATCTGGGAAAACATCGCGTTTGGCCTGCGTCGAGACAAGAGATCGAAGGACGAGATCGAAAACCGGGTTGAAGAGATGCTGAAGCTGACCCGGCTGGAAAAATTTGCCCGCCGCAAACCGCATCAGATCTCGGGCGGGCAACGACAGCGGGTGGCGTTGGCTCGGTCACTGGCAAAGGCGCCCAAACTGTTGCTGCTGGATGAACCTCTGGGTGCTTTGGACAAGAAGCTGCGGCAAGATACGCAATTTGAACTGATGGATATTCAGGAAACAACCGGCACCACCTTTGTGATCGTGACCCACGATCAGGAAGAGGCGATGACCGTCGCAAGCCGGGTTGCGGTTATGGACGAAGGCCGGTTGATCCAGGTCGAAACGCCGGCGCGCATCTATGAAACACCTAACAGTGTCTATGTTGCGGATTTTATCGGCGACGTGAACATTATCGAAGGTCAAACAACCGCCGCCGGTCAGGATCGATACAGTATTCAGTGGTCAGACAGCTTGCCGCCCCTGAACGCATCATCGGAAACGTCGTTTTCGGATGGTCAGGCATGTCATCTGGCGATCCGCCCGGAAAAGGTGACGATCAGCACGGAGAAACCCGAAGACGCCGATAACGCGGTGCAAGGCAAAGTGCTCGACATCGCGTATCTGGGCAATCTCTCGACTTATCATGTGGAGCTGCCCACCGGAACGATCATCAAGGCGCAGACGGCCAATACCCGTCGGATTGCGCGGCGCAACATTACTTGGGAAGACCCGGTTTGGCTGTCGTGGACAGCCACGGCTGGCGTCATGTTGGCAGAATAATGCGCCGGTTCACCCTGATTGCGGTTCCGTATCTGTGGCTGCTGCTGCTGTTTCTGGTGCCGTTTGTCATTGTTCTGAAAATCTCGCTTTCTGACACGGCGCTTGCGATCCCGCCTTATACGCCGACGCTGGACTGGGCAGAGGGCATCGGGGCGTTCTTCAGCCAGCTGGATTTTGAAAATTTCATCTGGCTGACTGAGGATGATCTCTATTGGAAAGCCTACCTCAGCAGTCTGTGGATCGCGGTCATCTCGACGGCCTTTACCTTGCTCATCGGCTATCCCATGGCTTACGGCATGGCCCGCGCGCCCGAGGAATGGCGCCCGACCCTGATGATGCTGGTGATCCTGCCATTCTGGACCAGCTTTCTGATCCGGGTTTATGCGTGGATGGGCATCCTGAGCAACGAGGGGTTCCTGAACCAGTTCCTGCTCTGGACCGGCATCATCGATACGCCGCTGACGATCCTGAACACAAACACCGCCGTCTATATCGGCATTGTCTATACCTATCTGCCCTTCATGATCTTGCCGATCTATGCCGCGCTTGACCGGATGGATGGTTCGTTGATCGAGGCGGCCGAGGATCTGGGATGTTCCCGGCTATCCGCGTTCTGGTTGGTGACGATCCCCCTGTCGCGCAACGGTATCACCGCGGGCTGTTTCCTCGTGTTCATCCCCGCACTTGGTGAATTCGTCATCCCATCGCTTCTGGGCGGATCGGGCACGTTGATGATCGGCAAGGTTCTGTGGGAAGAGTTCTTCTCCAACCGCGACTGGCCCGTTGCCTCTGCAGTCGCGGTGGTTCTGCTTTTGATCCTCGTAGTGCCGATCGTGCTGTTTCAGCGCAACCAGCAGAAACAGGCGGAGGCGGATACATGATGCGCCTCAGCTGGTTCAACGTGGTGTCGCTGACACTGGGTTTTGTGTTTCTCTACCTGCCGATGGTCATCCTCGTGATCTTCAGCTTCAATGAAAGCAAGCTGGTCACGGTCTGGGCCGGGTTCTCGACCAAGTGGTACGGCGAGTTGATGCAGAACGAGGCATTTCTGGGCGCAGCCTGGGTTACGCTCAAGGTTGCGGTAATGTCGTCGACGCTGGCAACGGTTCTGGGGACGATGGCGGCCTATGTGCTGGTCCGGGGCGGCCGCTTTCTCGGGCGGACAGTGTTTTCGGGCATGATCTATGCGCCGTTGGTGATGCCCGAGGTGATCACCGGGCTGTCGTTGTTGTTGCTGTTCATCGGGATCGGGCTGGATCGCGGGGTTCTGACTATCGTTCTGGCGCATACAACGTTTTCAATGTGCTATGTTTCGGTGGTCGTATCCTCGCGTTTGGTCACGTTTGACCGGTCTCTGGAAGAGGCCGCGCTTGATCTTGGCTGCTCGCCCGCCGAGGCGTTTCGGCTGGTCACTCTACCGATCATCGCACCTGCGGTTATATCCGGTTGGCTGCTGGCGTTCACCCTCTCGCTAGACGATCTGGTGATTGCATCCTTTACCTCTGGACCGTCGGCCACCACCCTGCCGATCAAGATCTTCTCGGCAGTCCGGTTGGGGGTCAGCCCCGAGATCAACGCGCTGTCGACCTTGATGATCGGGATTGTCACGGTTGGTGTTATCGCCGCATCGCTGGTCTCCAAGCAAAACCTGATCCGGCAAAGGAAAGAAGAGCAGCAAGCCGTTCGCGCGCAATGAAACGGATCTTTCCGGAGTTTACCTATGGTCCGGGTCCTCGGATGGGGTGCTGGTGGGATGAAACCATCGCCGCGCCCGATTGGCCCGTTCTGGACCAGCCTGTTCAGACCGATGTCGCGATCATAGGCGGCGGGTTCACCGGTGTGTCCGCAGCGCTTCACTTGTCAGAACGCGGCTGCCGGGTCGCGTTGCTAGAAGCGCAAACCCCCGGTTGGGGCGCTTCCGGACGCAATGGCGGGTTTTGCTGCCTTGGCGGCGCCAAGACGTCGGATGCCGCACTGACGCGGGAATTCGGGCAAGAAGCCGCGCAAGACTACCGATTGTCAGAACGTGCAGCCGTAGATTTGGTGGACCAGCTTCTTGACCGGCTGAACATTGACGCGGATCGCCATTCAAAGGGCGAAACGATGCTGGCCCATCGTCCGCGCGACGCAGAACGCTTCAAAGATGAAGCGGAACAGATGGCGCGCAATGGCGAGCCGGAACCGACGCTGATCGAAGCCGCCGACCTTGCCGGTCACGGCATGAACGGCCCCTTTCACGGGGCGCTGACAACCCCGGCGGGCTTTGCCTTGAACCCGCGCAAGTATCTGTTCGGGTTGGCGCACGCCGCAATGGCGCAAGGCGCGCAGTTGTTTCAGCAGAGTCCCGCAACCACCCTGCAACGCAACGGTATGACGTGGCGGATTGATACCCCACGAGGTTCTGTTACTGCGGAAACTGTGATTGTCGCGACCAACGGCTATTCCAGCGAAGATGTTCCGGGCTGGATGGCAGGGCGATACCTGCCCAGCCAATCAAACGTGACGGTGACGCGACCCCTGACAGATGCAGAAATTGCGGCGCAGGGCTGGCACAGCGATCAGATGGCTTATGACACGCGCAATTTGCTTCACTATTTCCGCTTGATGCCGGACCGGCGGTTCCTGTTCGGATTGCGCGGGGGGCTTATGTCTTCGCCAGCCGCCGAAGCGCGGGCGCGTCGCCGCAACAGGCGCGATTTTGAACATATGTTTCCTGCATGGTGCGACGTTCCTTCGGAAAATCAATGGTCCGGACTGGTCTGCCTCTCCCGCCGCCGGGTACCATTTGTCGGACCAGTACCCGGGCAGCCGGGCCTGTTCGCGGGCTTTGCCTATCATGGGAACGGTGTCGCAATGGGGAGCTATTCCGGGAGGCTCCTTGCTGATCTGGCCCTATCGATCAATCCGCATCTGCCGTATTCCAAAGCGATGTCCACCTTGCCGCCAAGGTTCCCGCTGGGTCGTTTGCGTCGGCTTCTTATGCCAGCGGCTTATCTATATTACGGTATTCGCGATCTCTGAGGCGGCACTCAGCTTTGTTGACAGGACAGCGCAGAGCCTCCATGACCCGCATAACATCTGAGCGAGGCGAGACCCATGAAAATTGCGATGGTCGGAACGGGATATGTCGGGCTGGTTTCCGGAGTCTGCCTGTCTGACTTTGGACACGAGGTTGTTTGCGTCGACAAGGATCCGAAAAAGGTCGCTATGCTCAATCGGGGCGAAGTTCCGATTTATGAACCGGGGCTCGCCGAACTCATGGCCAAGAATGTTGCAGCAGGGCGGCTATTCTTTACCGATGACCTTGCCAACGCGATCGACGGGGCGGCGGCGGTCTTTATCGCGGTCGGAACTCCCACACGTCGCGGCGATGGCCACGCCGATCTGCGCTATGTCATGGACGCGGCGCAGGAAATTGCCGCTGCACTAACCAGTTATGCCGTCGTGGTGACGAAATCGACTGTGCCCGTGGGTACCAACCGACAGGTCAAACAGACCATCGCCAAGGCGAATCCGAATGCCGAATTTGACGTCGCATCAAACCCAGAGTTCCTGCGCGAAGGAGCGGCGATCGATGATTTCATGCGCCCGGACCGCGTTGTTGTCGGTGTTCAGCATGATCGCGCCGCAGAGGTTATGGCCGACGTTTACCGGCCGCTTTACTTGCGTGATTTTCCGATCCTGACGACCGATCTGGAAAGCGCTGAAATGATCAAATACGCGGCGAACGCGTTTCTTGCGACAAAGATCACCTTTATTAATGAGATCGCGGCACTCTGCGAGCGAACCGGTGCGGATATCAAGCATGTCAGCCAGGGCATGGGGCTGGACGGTCGCATCGGGGCCAAGTTCCTGCATGCCGGGCCGGGCTTTGGCGGGTCCTGTTTTCCCAAGGATACCAAGGCGCTTGCCCGGATCGGGCAAGACCATGGTTTGGCGATGCAGATCACCGAAACCGTAATCAAGGTGAACGATGAACTGCGCCGACGTATGGTCGACAAAATCGTGGATATGCTGGATGGGGCAGTCGCGGGCAAGACCATCGCGGTGTTGGGCGTGACGTTCAAGCCCAACACCGACGACATGCGCGACGCACCTGCGCTGACGGTTGTTCCGGCATTGATCGGCGCGGGGGCAAAGTTGCGCGTGGTGGATCCACATGGCCGGCGTGAAGGCGAAGACCTGTTGCCCGGAGTTCATTGGATCGAAGACGCATACAAGGCCGCGCGGAATGCCGATGCTGTCGTGATACTGACAGAATGGAATGAGTTCCGAGCCTTGGACCTGAAGCGGATCGCGAAGCATATGAAAGTTCCAGCAATGGCCGATCTGCGAAATATCTACTCCGCACAGGATGCAAAGCGCGCAGGGTTCCAGAGGTATGTCTCGGTCGGGCGCGCTGATTTTGAGCTATCGGAGTGATCTGACTCCGGGTCGGACGTGCCTCAGACGAGGAGCGGCAACATGTTCTGGGGGGCCGAAACACCCGCTCGTTCAAAGCCGGCAAAGCGTGGCTTGTCCGACCACATTTCCGGCATGATGGCGCGAAACACATGCAGTCCAAAGCCCTTGCGGGAGAGATCGACAAACGCGCAGGTCTTACCGTGCTGTGCCAAACGGGTGACGAGGTTATTGCAGTCGCAGGATGGCATGACCGTCATCGTTTCCACTGTGCCTGAAATTGTCAGGCTGTCGCGCGTTGCCTCGCGCATCCAGACCTCGGCCAGCGGATCGTTTTGCCGTCTGCGCTGGTCAAGCCCGATTTCGGTTTGAAACAACTCAACCACCGCTGAACGACCGGCAGACGCCGGGCTGAGATTGCACCCGAACCCCAGGGCCAGTTCCCGACCGTTGGGTTGGAAAGACAGAGCGGCCACGACCGGAACGCCCAGTTCAGTCGTCAGATCCAGCGCCATGGTTTTACGCGTCCGGTCCTCAATGTAACGGGATATCGCCGCGGGCAAATCCAGCGAATTCAGAGGTATTTCGGGGCGCGGAGCCTGCCGATACCACCATTGCCCGACGGCATCCCGTTCGATCACTTCCAGCAATGCGCGTTGGCGTGCTGCGTCGGGCGTCGCCGCAGAAGCGCAGCCCGAGGTGGTCGCAATCGAAACCGCACTTGGGTCACCCGGCTCTCGGCGGCCAACAAGAACAAGATCTGCCGGGACGAAACAGGTCTCTCCCGAAGCGGTAGAGGCCTGCAGCCAGTCAATGGGGCGGGATGCGTCAAAGGGGGGAGGGCGCCAGTCTACTGCAGCGAAGGGTGAGGCATTCCAAGCTTCGCGGTCTTTCATCTGGCGGGATGAAAAGCCGTTCATAAGGTCTGGCGATATCGCCTTGGTGCCAAGTTCATTCACCGTCGCCCGGATCAGAGGTTCATCGCCCCATTCACAGGCGCTGGCCAGTTCGATGGCCTCTCCGATCGCGCTCGCGTTGCATTGCGCTGCGCTAGCGCCTCGGCCCGCTGCTGCGCGCCCGGAATCGGGACGCGCGGCCCGCGGGTAACCCGGCCATCGCGCATAAGCCTTTTGATTGGGTATGCAAAAGGCAAAGTGGCAGGGATCGTGATCTCGCCTGACGGGTATGACATCGAAATGCTCAATCAATTCACAGTAGGTCAAATTGCGTGTCCATGCTAGGTATCCAAGGATCAGGGACGGGATAAGCAGTTGCAATGATTGGCGCCTTAGACAAGCGCGATTCACCGAAGGTGAGTGTTGCGCCACAGCGGCGAACGATTCTGTTCGCCGATCTGGTCTCTTACAGCCACCATGTCGCCGAAGACGAAGTCGAGACCTTGCGCTTTATGCAAAGATGTTTTGAGCTCTTTGGTGCCTGCAGTGAACGACATGACGGGCGCGTGGTGAAAACAACCGGCGATGGCATTCTGGCGCTCTTTGGCGAGTCGCAGGACGCTGTTGATTTCGCGTTGGAAGTTCAGTCGAGCATCGAAGCCATGGGGAACGACCACGCCTTTCGTATCGGGATAAACACGGGCTCGGTGGATGTGACAAATGGCGATGTGTTCGGCCATGCAGTCAACGTCGCTGCCCGGCTCGAACCGCTTGCGCGACCCGGTGGTATTTGCATATCGCGCGATGTGATTGTCGAAACCTCTGAAGCGACACAGCAAAAATTCGATTCACTTGGTCCGCAACGGCTGTACAATCTTCCCGGCACTTATGAACCCTTTCAGTTTGACGGCGGCTCTGATGCGCCCGGCAGAGGTGGATCGCGCGACGTATTGCATCTTGCCGTGATTGGCGGGCTGGCGTTGCATTCGGGCGGTGCCTCACGCGCCCTGCCAGAAACACAGGATGCTCGGGTTCTGTTGGCCTATCTGGCGATGGCACCAAGCCATTCCGAAGCGGTCGGGCGTCTAAGCGCGCTTCTCCGACCGGATGCCGCGCCGAACGCGGCGCGAGAGGCGACGTATCGCGCGCTCATAAATTTGCAGGACACCATCGGAAACAGCCTTGTGTTGAACGATGAAGTTGCCTCGCTCATACCCGGTCTCGTGCAGACGGATGTGGGCCGGATCATTCGAAATGCTGCGCGTGGTCGCCTGGATGATCTGCTGATGCTCGAGGGGGATTGGGTGCCGCGGATACTGTCCAGCATCGGCGAAGTGAATTCGGCGGTGACCTCGTGGTTGGCGGTCGTCCGCAGCGACGTGCGCGAGCAACTGGTGTTTGTGCTGGAAACCGAGATGCAAAGGAACAACGCGGAGAATGACCCGGCCATTCGTGGAATTGCGCAATCCATTCTCAATATAGAGCCGTGCCATGAAGGCGCGGCGCAGCGTCTCATGCGTCTTCTGAGTGGCGGCGGCAATGTCGCGACAGCCATTCGAGTCTATGATCGTCTCGCTCAGAACCTATCCACCCGCTATGGCCTGTCACCACGACCTGAAACCCTTGCGGCAGCCAGAGGAGAACCGCTCGCCGCGCCAAGAGTGCGCAACCATCTTGCGCCTCTTCGAATTCAGGTCCGTGATTTCGAAGGTCAGTCCGAGGCTCTGCATGCCAGACTTGCTTCGTTCCGGTCCGAGATCATTTCAGGGCTCTCCCGTTTTCGCAGTTGGTCCGTTGTCGAAGGCGATCAGGGCGATCTGCCGGAAGTCAGTTCCGACTATCTTTTGACGGCGCAGCAATCGACCGGGCGCGCCTGCGCGACGCTCACGCTCTGTGCTGCCGAAACCGGACGCATCGTCTGGAGCGAGGATCTGGATATCGGGGCCGAGCAGATGTCAAAGTCTCGGCAGCAAGCGGTCAGCCGGATTGCTGCGATGTTCGAAATGTATGTTCCGACGGATCGGGCGGGCAAGGCGGGGACAGGCGCACATCATGCCATTGTCGATGACTGGCTAAAAGGCGAGAGGTTGTTGACGAAATGGACAAAAGTTGCGTTTGAGCAAGGCATCAACAGTTTTCAGGACATTATCGAACGCGCCCCGGAATTTGCCCCGGCCCATGCGAGCCTCGCCAGTGCTTTGAACGTGTTGCACGTGGTTCGACCGGGGCTGTGCCGCGACCCGTCCATGGCCAAACGTGCGTTGGATGCCAGCAATATCGCGGTTGAACTTGACCCGTTAGACGCGCGCAATCGGCTTGCATTAGCGTGGTCTGCGGCGCTCAAGGGCAATTTCGACCGGGCTGCGCTTAACATGGATATGGCGGAGCGCCTCAATCCGCACAGCCCGCGAACGCTTGCGTCTTGCGCGTTGGGGTTCAGCTTTTTCGGAGAGCATGAGCGCGCCGCGCGGGTACTGGAGCATTGCCTGAACTGCGCCCCGGTCCTGCTGGATTATCAATGGTGCTATGCTGCGTCTGTACGCTTTATGGGTGGCGATGATGTTGGTGCATTAAAGGCTGCGGCGCGGTCCGATGACCGCATCATTGATAATCCCGGCTGGGCCGCCGCAGCCCTTGCAAGGCTTGGAAGGCACGCCGAGGCGCAAACGGCGTTTAACAAACTAGTCCACGACGTCAGCGCGGTTTGGGATGGTGAAACGCCGCCCACCCCGGCTGACGTCCGGGACTGGTTCGTCAACGCATACCCCATCTGGCACGCCGCAGAGCGTGCGGCGCTTGCCGAGGCCCTGAACGCCGCCATGCAGGGCGAAGGTTAGAGACAGCGCCTGAAGGTGAGCGACGACAGCAAATATGGCACGTCTTCGGTTGTTGTCAGGGTTTCGATATCGTCAGTCATATCTTGCAAATACTGATCCTGGAACGTCGCGAAATCACTTGGGATAACGACGTTCATCTTCTTGTCATTTTTCTTGTTGGGCTTGCTGTCCAACTGTACACGCAGTTTGAATTTTTTCGGCGACCCAACCCTTTCGATCGGCGTGCCGACGACCGCAGGCTTTATCTCGGAAATGAACAACTTTACGGTCATAGTGCCAAAGGCCCGCAGACTCTCGGCTTCCTCATTCAATGCCTCATCGTTGAAATCTTCGAGGATCGCAAAGCTTTCGGCCAGAGCGCCGTCAAACCGCAGCCAGATCGTATAACCTCCATCTAAACATTCCTGTATCGTCGAGCGTACGATCGCTTCTTCGTCCGTGCCGGGGACGCTGAAATTTTCGAGCATTTTCTGGCCCATAAAAACCTGCCCGGCTTGTCGTTTGGATGGAACGCCCCAATCCCCAAATCTAGGTCCATCTTCGTTTTTTGTGGTCAATAGCGATGGCATAACAGTCTTCCTTTCAAGTTTCTGGCTTCCAATGGGTCTGCACGACTTCGTGCAGGTCTTTCAGGCCGAACTTGCCGCGCTCGTCGGAAAAGTCCGGTTTGAAATTGCTTAGCAATATTCCGTCGGCGTCGCTGCGGATCGCGCGAAAGATCGTCTCCATGGTGATGCGACTGGCAAGCGGGCCAAAATGTTGACCGGATGCGTGGATGTCCGCCTCGCGCAAGAAATAGAACCAAAGGGGGGTATCGGTTCGCAAGGACGCAGCACTGTCAGAGACCAGAAAGTCGCTTAGGCTGTGCGACCGGGTTTGCGACAGCCGTACCGTGGGCAACCGTCTGGGTAATCTGGCACCTCCCGCTTCTCTGAGGCGGGCATCAGAGAATTCGCAAAGCGATTGAGCGCTGCCGAGGCACAGCCGATTTCCACGAACAAGAGTATGCTCCGCCAGATTGAAAGTGCCGTATTCTATCCCATCGGGTTCAGGGGCGGATGCCAGACAGTCGCCGATCGAGTCGGGCAGCGCGAACATATCCAAAGCAAGGTTTTCATCTATGGCCGCGGACAGGCTCGACTGCATGCTTTCCCCCTCGCTAGGCAATAAAAAGGACCAGCCTGCGGTCCAGTCATCTGGCAGCCTGCGTTCGCCCGCCACATCCACAAAGCGCGAGGCGGCGCTGTGGTGGGTGAACCGCAACAAATCCTTCAGGCTTGCGCCACCGCCGCCTTCACGCCAATGCGGATACCGATAGCGCACCATGGCGTGCCCCAGCCGGAAGCTCGCCGCCGAAAACTCGATGGGGATCAGGCCCGCACCCTCACCTAGCAAGGGCCATGCTTGAGACTGCATCACGTCGCCATAGACAATCGGGTCAATCACGCGGGGAAGGTAGTCGTAAAGGACGATCCACTGCATATGACGGCGCGCGTCGAGATGGGCTTGCGTCTTGTCTGCAGTGCGCGCGGCAAACACTTGGTAGAACTTGGTGACCAGCACAACAAGCTGCGACAGGGTCAGGGTCTGATCGTTGCGCGTGTCAGCCAAAACAGGTGCCCCGCACGGGCTGCGCGGCAGATCCCCCTGCCGACCGGCGCTTGTACAGCCAAGCGCAAGCCCGCCATTGTCGCAGACAGAAGGCAGCGGAGAGAGATCGGTAGCCCGTTCAAAGATCGACTTGAAATCAAGGGTTGCGCATCGAAACCGGACAGAGGAATCGGTTGTCGTTGCCTCATTCCAGGTCAGGTCATGCGCAATCAATTGACCCAAGTATGTATAGGCCGCAGGAATGCCGGTGGCGTCAAATCGATACTTTCCCCACCGCGCAGGCCATTCCGCCATCTTGGACGCCAGTTCCGAGAGCAGGGATTCGTCATGCAGAGGTTGAACCGTCTCTCGGTGAACCCGGTCGTATGGCGTGAATCCGACGCTAGCCGAATGGCATTCACCATTGGTTCGAAAGGTGATGGATTTATCATTGACGGTGGCATCCAACTGCGGCCGGAAAGGCGAATGTGGTTGCCCGTCGAAACTTTCATAGATGCGTAGAGAAGAATCCAGTTTACCGAGCCGCTTGGCCTCAACAACCCTTATTCCGTTGTTCTTCAGTATGTTGAAAATCCCTAGATGAAACTATCCGGAAGCAATGGCAATGCGCGCATATATTATCATAGGTTGAGTTGATTTGATATGGTTCGGATCGCGACTGGGTTGATTGGCGGACTGCCCATACGGACCAAGGGCCCTTTCTTCAGGCGAAGGCACTAGCCGGCGAGGAGATGGAAACGCTGCTATCCGCGCGCGACAAAGCCGCCGTCAACGATGAGGGTTTGACCTGTAATCATTCGGCTTGCGGCAGAAGCCAGGAACAGGACCGATCCGACAATATCTTCGGGAACAAGAGCCTGGGGAAGGCATTGGTTTTCGAGTTGCTGCGCAATGCTGTCGTCTGTCAGCCAAAGCTCCATCTGGCGCGGTGTAACGACCATGCCCGGTGCAAGGGCGTTCACGCGAATCCCATCGCGGCCAAACTCTCGGGCGAGGCTTTGGCTCAGGGAAACGATTGCCGCGTTGGATGATGTATAGGCGGGGAATCCCTTCATGCCCGCCATGTAGGAGACAGACGAAAAGTTGATGATTGCGCCGCCGCCGTTCTGCTTCATCTGCGCAATCGCAGCCTGTGCCGCGAAGAAATACGATTTGAGGTTGATCGCCATGGACCAATCCCAAAAGGCTTCGTCCACATCTTCGGTGTTGTGTCGCTGATCGTTGGCCGCATTGTTCACCAGCACATTGATGGGGCCGTGCCGTTCCGCCGCTCGGCCCATCGCGTCTTTTAGCGCGGGCGTATCGGTGGTGTCGCAGGGCAGAAACAGAGGGACTACGCCGTACTGTTCCTCAACCTTTCGGCAAAACGCGGTGGCATCAGAGCGTTGCACAAAAGCGACCTTGGCACCCTGCGCGACAAACCCCTTTGTGACCGCAGCACCGATCCCAGACCCGCCGCCAGTGACAAAGACTGACTTCCCTTTCAGATCAGAATATTGCCCGCAGTCTGCCGATCGCTGCGCGATGTCCGACGGCAGGCTCACAACGCATTGACAAGTTCAAAAACCGGAATTTCCGCACAGGGGGCAAGACGTCTTGCGCTTTGCATTGTGTATCCTCCGGTCGTTGTGGTTTCTGCTAATCGTTGAGTTTATGCAAAACCTGCGTTGTGCATGGACTGCTGGATATGCGCAAATCCTTCACGATACACGGCTTCGGGACTTTCGGAAAAGTCACGCCAGACCTTGGTGGCGGCCGCCAGATCGGGCAGGCCACGACCGAACGCCTCGATCGTCAGCCAATCATCATAGCCGATTTGCCGGATCGCGGCGTACGTTTCCTGCCAAGGTATGTTGCCGCGTCCGGGTACGCCGCGGTCGTTCTCTGAGATGTGGATGTGTTTTACAATGCCCTTGTTCCGAACCAAGGCGCCAATCGGGTCGGTTTCCTCGATATTGGCGTGAAAGGTATCATACATTGCTTGGATATTGGGGTGCCCGATGGTGCGAATGTGGTCTGCCAAGGAGTCTATCGTGTTCAACAGATAGCACTCAAAACGGTTCACCGCTTCCAGGCAGACAGTCACCCCTGATTTGGATGCAAGCTCACCAGCCTGACGCAGGCTGTCGATTGAGCGTTCGAACTCTTCGCGTGTTGGCCCTGATCCGGAAAAATGGCCGAGGGTCGAATGCAGAGGCCCGTTAACCCGATCCGCGCCCAATGCTGCAGTGCAGTCCAAGACCCAATTCATATGATCCAGACCTGCGGCGCGGTGTGATGGATTCTCGGAGATCAGGTTCTGCTCTGGGTTCCCGTTCGCAGCGGCGGCGGTGCGTGCAAGACCTAGTTCGTCCAACATGCGCCCGGTTGCGGCAAAATCCTCAACTGTTCCTTCAAAGACGGGAACTTCTACTCCGTCAAAGCCGGTCTCGCGGATGTCGGCGAGCAAAGCTTTGTGTTCGGGACCGATATTCGTCGTCCAGAGAAACATGCACATGCCAATTTTCACTGGGATCCCTTTATCTCCTGCTCTCACTTTGCTATCTGGTCTTACCAGAAAGGCATCTTTCGTCAATGGTAATGTTGGCTAATGTACGCGTCGTAGGTCTCGCGATGCTCGGATATGCCCTATAAAGTATGAATATGCCGGGGGCCAAAAGGAGGTTTGTCGAATTCTCCCACTTGACCCAAATTTGTTTCAAATGCTAACTGGTCGAACCAATTTGGATTTCGGTAAGTGCGCCGGTTCGACAGGGACTTTCTAAGGGAAGAGGAAAAACCATGCATCTTTCAACTCACAACTGGATGCGGGCCGAACCGCTCGAGACGACGGTTCGCCGGATCAAGAAAATGGGATATGAAAGCATCGAGATTTCGGGCGAACCGGATCAGTATGACACCAAGGAAACGTTGGCGCTGCTGAAAGAAAACAGCATGCGTTGCTGGGGGGCGGTGACCTTGACGTTGGGCGAGCGCAACCTTGCTGCCAAGGATCAGGGGCAGCGTGAACGCTCGGTTGATTATGTAAAGAGCGTGCTGACCATGGTCAGCGAGCTTGAGGGCGAGATCATAACACTGGTGCCTGCAACGGTTGGCAAGGTGGTGCCGGATGGTACGCCCGAAGAAGAATGGGGTTGGGTTGTTGATGCGACCAAGGAATGTTTTCATCACGCCCAGAAGGTGGGTGTGCGCATCGCGGTAGAGCCGTTGAACCGGTTCGAGACCTATCTTTTCAATCGGGGTGCTCAGGCGCTGGCGCTTGCCGATGCGGTCAGCCCAGACGTGGGCGTTTGTCTTGATGCGTTCCATCTGAATATCGAAGAAGAGGACATGTTTCAGACCATCCGCGATATGGGGGACCGGTTGTTTGATTTTCATGTTGCGGACAACAATCGCTTTGCCGCCGGGTTGGGTCATATCGACTGGCCCAAGGTGATCCAAACGCTCAAGGACATCAGTTATGATGGGGGGATCACGAATGAATTTGTGGCACCTGTCGACCGCACTCCTGCCGCGCCCTATCCTGATATGGTGGACATAAGTCCCACTGACATTTCACCAGAGCAGCTGAAATTCATTCAGGACCATGGATCAAGCGTTCTGACCGAAGAGTTCTACGCGCAACAAATGCAAATCACGGCGGACACGATCCTGCCGCTCATCAAGTAAGTGGCGACATTCTTCGGGGCGCCCATTCCGGGCGCCCTTGAAGATCAAGGGAGTTGCAATGCGAATATCCTCTGCCCGGGCTTGGTGGCTTCAGATCCCGATTGAAGCAGACAAACAGCATGTCAGCGATTTTGGCAGGTTGCGCACGTTTGATGCCGCGATCTTGCGGCTGGAGACAGACGATGGGCTTGTCGGATGGGGCGAGGCCAAGAATGCCGCCGGCAGTGCCGGCACCTATGGCACCCTCGTTCATCTGCTGAACCATGAATTCGGTCCCGCCGTCATCGGTCGTGATCCGGCGGATATCACCTGGATTTGGGAAGATTTGTATAACGGTGTTCGCGCCGAAAAGGCCCGTACGTCTGGTCAGGGGATGCCAGAACTGGCGCGGCGCGGGATGACCATCGCCGCCATTAGCGCAATCGACATCGCCCTTTGGGACATTCTGGGAAAATCCGATGGCAAACCCGTATGGCAACTTCTGGGCGGTCGCAAAGCGGATCGATTGCGGGCCTATGCATCCGGCGGCTGGGCGGACAAGGACAACATTGGTGACCAGTTGCTAAGCTATGTCACCAAGGGTGGATTTGACGGGGTCAAGATGCGTGTCGGGGCAATGGATGGAACGCCGCATCGCTCTGCCGAACGGGTGATTGCGGCGCGGCGCGCGTTGGGGCCAGATATCGATCTGATGGTCGATGCCCATGGGACGTTCTCGGTGGCGGATGCGAAACGTTTTGCCTATTTGGTGCGGGATTGTGATCTGGCATGGTTCGAAGAACCGGTGACAGGCGATGACAAGACGGGCATGGCCGAAGTGCGCGCAGCGACACATGTGCCGATTTCGGCGGGAGAGTCCGAGGCGACACGTTTTGATTTCCGCGATCTGATCGTCGGGCGTTGCGCGGACATCCTGCAACCTGACCCAGCCTGCTGTGGCGGCATCTCGGAGCTCATGCGGATCGGTACATTGGCGTCGAGTTTCAACCTGCGACTGGCACCGCACCTCTGGGCGGGTGCGCCATGCTTTTTTGCAGGGCTACACACCTGTGCGGCGTCTCCGGCCAGCTTTACGGTCGAGTTTTCATTAGGCGCAAACCCGATGATCCACGACCTGTCGAGGAATAAGGTCGCAGTCAGCGATGGTATGATTGCAATTCCGGAGACACCGGGTATAGGCCTCGACATGAACATTGAAACCATCGAAAAATTCGCGAAACATGGGTGATATGGAGGATACCGACTTCCTCCCGTCACTGGCGTCGTATCTTATTGCCACGGCCGAAGCGAAGGCGGGAAAGGCTCCGTCAGAGCGCGAGCTGGCCGAACATTTCACCGTGAGCCGCGGACAGGTGCGCGAGGCGCTTGCCATTCTCGAAGCGATGCAGGTGATCGAACGCCGCGCGAAATCAGGCATCTACCTGCGCAAGGATCACCGTGGCATCGAACAGCTTGCGTTCTTTGCACGGGCGGGATTGCCGCTGGATCCGCGTCAGATCTACGAAGCGGTCGAGGTACGGAAAATCCACGAGATCAAGGCCGCTGAACTGGCCGCCGAGCGGGCAACAGAAGAGAACTTTGCCCGGCTCGAAGGCATTCTGGAAGAATCCGAACGGCGGATCGCGGTAGGCGAGGCGCTTTCTAAGCTGGACCATGATTTTCATCTGGAAATCGTGCGCGCCACGCAGAACGATGTGTTCTATAACTTGTGCACGACATTCTATGTCCTCAGTGAAAAGCGCCTTGCGGTGTATTTTCGAGATAGCAGCCGCAATCTCAAATCCCATCAGGAACATCGCCAAATCTATGAGGCGTTACGACGGCGTGACGGGGCGCTTTCGATGGCCTTGATGAACTCGCATCTGCGCGGGGCGATGAGCTATTGGTTCGAGTTGCTCGAGGACGACGAGGCCGAAACCCTGCAGTAAGAGGCACCTATGACCGGCTCAAAGGTTATCTTTTCAACGCACGCCCTCCATCCCGACGTCACCCGCGACCTGCAGAGCCTTGGGGACTACCGTGTTTCATCGGCACCCACGCCTGATGCCATCCTGAAGGAAAGCGCAGGTGCTGAAATCATTGTGGTACGGGCCAAGATCGCCCCGGAGATCATAACCCGCGAGAAGGGCCTTATCGCGTTTGTCCGGCATGGTGCAGGGCTTGACATGATCCCGATGGATGCGGCCACACAGGCGGGTGTGGTTGTGGCGAACGTGCCAGGCGCCAATGCCACGACGGTGGCCGAACACGTGATCTGGTCGGCACTGGCGCTATTGCGCAAGTATCCGGCGGTCAATGCGGACCTGCGGGGCAGTGGCTGGGAAGCGGGCCGCGTGCATTCGCCTGCGGTTCGTGAATTGTCGGGGCGGACGATTGGCATTTTGGGTGCTGGCAACATCGGGCGCAGAGTGGCCCATATGGCGCGTCACGGGTTTGGTTGTAATGTCATTGCGCAAACGCGGACTCCGGCGGACCTGCCCGATGGGATCGAAGGCGTGTCATTTGATCAGCTGCTGGCGCGGTCAGATATTCTGGCGCTGACCTGCCCGCTGACCCGCGAGACACGAGGCATCATTGATCGCGCGGCCATCGCAAAGATGAAACCGGGTGCGATCCTGATCAATGTCTCGCGCGGGCCGGTGACAGATGAAACCGCGCTTGCCGAGGCACTGGCATCGGGCCACCTCGGCGGCGCGGCGATTGATGTGTTCAGTCAGCAACCCTTGCCGTCCGATCATCCGTTTCTCGCTCTGAAGAATGTGATCCTGACGCCGCATATGGCCGGAATTACCGAGGAAAGCATGTTGCGAATGGGGCAGGGCGTTGTGGCCGAAACACGGCGTATTCTGGTGGGAGAGAAGCCGCAGAATTTCTGCAATCCTGAGGTTTGGGAGCAGAACCGGAAAAGGTTCGGCTAGTCGCCTCAGCCTCGCGGCCCTGATCCGGTGACCGTTGCCATGTTGCTACGCCAAGGCCAGATTGCGCCCGGTTTCAGGATCAAAGAACAGCACCTTTTCGGGCTTCCAGCCAAATCGCACAGAATCATTGATCGCGATCTGGGTTCGCGCAGACACGGTTGCGTGGATATGCAGCGCATCTAAGTCGATGGTGAGGATTTTCATCACGCCATGGTTTTCGATGTCAAAAACAGTTCCCGACGCCGGACCATCCGCAGCGATCACGATGTTTTCTGGGCGTATGCCAAAGCGCAATCTCTGCCCGTCTTTGTCGTGGGAATTTGATACGGGTATCGCGTGGCCGCCCGCATCAAGAATTGCGGTTCCGTCCTTCAGTACGCCATCAAGCAGGTTCATGGGGGGCGTGCCGACAGAACGTGCCACAAAGGTGTTGAGTGGTCTGGAATAGATTTCTTCCGGCGTGCCCACCTGAACGAGCCTGCCTTTGTTCAGCACGCCGATCTTGTCGCCCATCGACATGGCCTCGACCTGATCATGGGTCACAAAAACAAAGGTTGCACCAAGTTCGTGATGCAGTTTTTTCAGCTCAACCCGCAGAACATCGCGCAGGTTTGCATCCAGCGCTGACAGCGGTTCGTCCATCAGGAACACACGGGGTTGCCGCACGATTGCTCGTCCGATCGACACGCGTTGCATTTCGCCACCCGAGAGCTTTTCCACCTTGCGGTCCAGCAGACGGGTGATTTGCAGGGTCTCGGCGGCGCGTTCGACCCGTTCAGTGATTTCGGCGGGCGTAAAGTTTTGGGTTCTCGATTTCAGCGGGAACTCCAGATTGCCGCGCACGGTCAGACGCGGGTAAAGTGAATATTGCTGCAACACCAGCGCGACATCCCGCTCCGCGGTGTTCCATTGCGTTGCATCCTGTCCTTCGATCATGACCTTGCCTGCGTCGGGTTTCTCAAGTCCGGCGATCACCCGCAGAGTCGTCGTCTTGCCCGCGCCTGTCTGGCCCAGCAGCACAAAGAACTCACCGTCCTTGATGTCGAGGTCCACGCCGCGAAGGGCAGTATTGGGGCCAAACTTCTTGTTGATGCCCTCAAGCGCAATATCAGCCATCAGGCAGCTCCTGCCAGGTTCAGTTCGGTTTGCTTGTCAAAGAAATGCGCCTGTTCCGGATCAAGGCTGACCCAGACCTTCTGGCCTTCGCCCTTGACGAAACCGCTTTCGGTGCGGGCGCGCAGTGTGGTGCCGCCCAGCCGGACATCGACGATATCGTGACTGCCAAGAGGTTCGATATTGGTGGCCTCTGCCTCGGAATATCCGTCCGCTTGCTCGTGTTTCAACAGCACCGCCTCGGACCGAATGCCAAGGGTGACGCCCCCGCCGGTGTTGCGCAGCCGGGCCAGTGTATCTTCTTCAAAACGGAACCCACTCTCTGCACCCGCGATCGAAATGCTTGTGCCGTTTATCTTTGCATCGGCGATATTGATTACCGGGGAGCCGACGAATTTCGCCACAAACAGGTTGGTAGGTTTCAGATAGACCACATCCGGTGCCCCGACCATCTGCAGGATACCGTCATGAAGGATGACGATGCGGTCCGCGAGGCTCATCGCTTCGATCTGGTCATGGGTCACATAGACCGAGGTCGAACCACGCGCGATGTGCAGCCGTTTGATTTCGGTGCGCATCTGTTCGCGCAGTTTTGCGTCGAGCACACCCAGGGGCTCGTCCATCAGCAACGCCTGCGGGCGGCGTACCAGCGCACGACCAATGGCGACCCGCTGCATGTCTCCGCCGGACAGGGCTGAGGGTTTGCGATCCAGGTGCTGCGAGATCTGCAAGGTTTCGGCGACTTCCTTGATTGCGCGATCTCGTTCGGACGTGTCCATCCGAACCGCGCGCAGAGGAAAGGCGATGTTTTCACGTACCGTCATGTGCGGGTAGAGCGAGAATGACTGGAACACGAACGCGATGTCGCGGTCTGCGGCCTTACGATCCTGAACTTCGGTGCCGTCGATCAGGATTTTTCCGTCGGTCACGGTTTCCAGTCCAGCAATTGCCCGCAAGGCGGTGGTCTTGCCGCCACCGGACTGGCCGAGCATCACGACGAACTCGCCGTCTTTGATTGTCAGATTGAGGTCTTTGAGGACCTGATTGGTGCCAAAAAACTTTTGCACATTGCGCATCTCGATCTGCGCCATCAAACGATGCCCCCATCTTTGTTGGTTTCAGAGGTGCGCCTTGTTGCAGATGCCGCGCCGGCTGAACCGATCTGTGTGTCGAACATCTCGTCTTCATGTTCCTCTTCGGGTTCCGGATCGGGCGCGATCTTGGAGGTCACCAAAAAGGCGATCAGCCCCACAAGCGTCAGGGTAACACCGTATTTGTGCAGGAACAGGCTCCACGGTTGGCAAAGCGCGATAATGCCAAAGATCATCAGGCTTTGCGCTCCGGGGGCGAGAAAGCGCTGGTTGAAGCTGCGGAAACTCATTTGCGGATCGCTCCGAATGACATGCCGCGCAAAAGGTGGTTGCGCAGAAGGAAGGTAAAGATCGCAACCGGGATCAGGAACAGCAGGGTACCCGCCGCAATGACGGTCCAGTCCGGCAGGCCAGAGCCGACCTGGCTGGGAATATAGGGTGGCGCAGTCTGCGCGTTGCGGTTGGTCATGATCAGGGCGAACGCATATTCGTTCCACGCGGTGATGAAACAGAACACCGCAGTTGCCGCCATGCCGGTTAGGGCCTCGGGGACGACGACCTTGAAGAAAGCCTGCATCCTTGTGTAGCCATCAACCAGCGCGGCCTCTTCGTATTCTTTCGGGATTTCGTCGATAAAGCCTTTCATGATCCACACCGCAAAACTGAGGTTGAAAGCGGTGTATAGGATGATCAGCCCCATATGCGTGTCATTCAGCCCGACGACCCGATACATCAGGAACATTGGGATCGCGACAACCACCGGGGGTAACATTCGGGTGGACAGGATGAAGAAAAGCCAGTCATCTTCGCCCTTCACCTTGAACCGGCTGAACCCATAGGCCGTCAGCGTACCCATCGAAACCGCCAAAACGGTCGAGACAATCGAGACGATCAGCGAGTTCTTGAACCGGTCGCCGTAGCCCGAGGAACGGACTTCGCCGGATTTGCGGTTGCGGACGACCTTCTCACCTCCATCAAACACCATTTGCTCCCACCAGGGCGCGGCGTCGTACTCTTCCTGTGTCGGTTGTTCGCGCAGTTGCGACCGCTTGGTAAACAGTTTGACGAAAGGTGAAACTTCGGGCGTGAACACCACGGTGGGCGGGATCGTCGTCGCGAGATTGCGAGGTTTAAAGGCCGTTGCTGCAATCCAGTAGATCGGCGTCAACATGATGAGCAGCGCAACGAACACGGCGGCAATTGCGACGCGGTTGGTCCACTTTTCGCGGGGCGTACGTACTCCGGCCATGTTAGCGCGCCTTCACTTTGTTGAGATATTTTACATAGATATTGGTGATCGCCACGACCATGATCAGCACGATGTAGGCAAAGGCCGAAGACATCCCGGTCTGCCACTCTTGAAACGCCATCTTGTAGAGGCGGATGGCGATCAACTCCGTTGTGGGCTGCGATGACAGGACATAGGCCAGATCAAATGTCTTAAAGGCCTCCATCGTGCGAAAGATGATCGCGATCATCAGTATCGGCGCGACCAGCGGGAGCGTAATGCGAAAGAACGTATAGAGGCTGCCAGCGCGATCAATCTCTGCGGCTTCGTACAGGTGTTTTGGCACCGCTGAGAGGCCGGCCAAGGACAGCAGCATCACAAACGGCGACCACATCCAGATATCGACGATTGCGATAGCCCAGAGCGCCATGTCGGGATCGGCCAGCCATTCGAATTTTCCGAGCCCGAGGAAATAGTTGATGATGCCGAAATTGGGATCATAGAGCAGTTTCCAGAACAGCCCGACAACGGCCATCGACAACATCATCGGCAGCAAGAGCAGCGTGGTGATCAACCCCTTGGCCGGAATTGCACGGTTCAGCAGCATGGCAAGCCCGAACCCGACGATCACCTGCCCGGTGACAGAGATCAGCACGTATTTGGCGGTAATTGAAAAGTTCTTCCAGATGAACGGATCGCTCAGCAGTTCGCGATAATTTTGCAGGCCCACGAACTTTGCCGGGGCATTGGTTGAGGCTCGGAAATCGGTGAACGAATAGCCAAGCGAATAGAGCAGTGGGAAAATGTTGAAGATGATCAGAAATGCGATGGTCGGAATGATAAAAAGATTTCGGATGGTCAGATCACTTAGCCCCTTGGCCGCCGCGCGGGAATTGGGGTCCAATCTGGTCATTACTTCAGTGGCCACTGGAGAGCATCCTTGCGTGTCAGAGCGCATGAAAGGAAGGGGCGCCGCAGCGCCCCTGTGAAGAGTTGACGATTATGCGGGTTACTGCCCGCGATCGTATTTCTCAAACGTGGCCTTCCAGTCGGCGGCCAGCGCGTCCAGCGTTTCAGCCGCAGTGCCTTCGTCGCCCACGATGTAGGGATAGAGGCGCTGATTGGCCGCTGTCAAAAGCTCGGCAAACTCGGGAACCGCCCAGAAGTCCTTGACGGTGAACATCGTCTGATAGAACGCTTCGTTATAAGGCGTCGCCTGGCGGAACTCATCGGATTCCAGTGTTTCGGCGTGCGCGGTATAGCCACCCAGTTCTGCCCAGCGTTGCTGAACCTCTGGCTGAATGAACCATTCGAGGAACGCCATTGATGCGTCCTGATTGTCTGAATAGCTCACAACCGAAATGCCCTGACCGCCAAGTGCCGCGTGCTTGGCACCACCCGGACCGGCCGGATTGGAAAAGAAGCCGGTGTTGGCCGCGTGCGGGTTGGTTGCCTCGTTCAACAGCGCCGGGAAGAAGGCGAAGTAGTTCATCGACATGGCCACAAGGCCTTCGGTGATCGCCTGATTGTTCTCGACAAAGAAAGTCTTGGCCCAGCCCGGAGGGGTGTAGCTGTAGAGCTTCTTGTAATTCTCAAGGGCTGCAACCGCCTCTGGACCGTTTACGATACCTTCGACTTCGTAGGTCTCAAAGTCGCCCAGTTCCGCGCCGTAGGAGAAAATCGCGTTTTCAACGCCCATGACCAGCGCATCATAGCTGTTGTCAGTATAGATCGCGATGCCATAGCGGTCTTCGTCAGGGCGATGAAAGAACTCGGCAATGTCTGTCATCTGCTCCCATGTTTCGGGCGGGGCGAGATCATAGCCGTACTTGGCCTGGAACGCCTCCATCTCGGCGGGGTCTTCGAACCAATCCTTACGATAGGACCAGCCGACCGCGTCACCCTCTGCCGGGATGGCCCAGAATTTGCCCGAGTTACCGGGGTATTCCGCATAATACTTGACCGTGGCAGGGGCCATAATTTCGCCGATGTTATGTTCGGCAAAGAAATCCGTGAGGTCGACGTAATGGCCGCCTTCGGACGCGGCACCAAGCCATTGGCTGTCGCCCACGATCATGTCATAGGCGCTACCGCGTGCGTTGAATTCGGTGAAGGCCTTGGTTTGAAAGTCGGCCCAGGGCGTGGTTTCCACGGTCACGGAGATTCCGGTGTCTTCTTCGTATTCGTTGACCAGTTCCTGCAGATAATTTGCCGGATCCCATTCAGCCCAGAAGATCACCAGATCTTCGGCCCAGACAGACGACGCGGAAAGCGCACCAAGTGCCACCCCCGCCAGCATCCCGTTCATTTTGGTTTTCATTTCCATCCTCCCAGAATTGTTCGAACCGTGTTGCCTGGTTTCTTGTTTGCCCAGGCTCACGAACACGGCTGCAGGGAACGACGGCTTCGAAACCTGCTTCTATTTTGGTATTACCAGATGAAATGCTCTGTCAAGACATTGTTTGATGTATGAGTGCGCGCTCAGCATCCTTAACATATGTTGAAAAACTAGTGTATCGGCGAATATTGTTGTGTTAGCGTGATGCCTGAGCCTGTGAATTTCATGGAAATGGCGGCGCGTGAGAAGCAAAAAACATCGTCAACTGGCCGGACCAGATTCCAAATCAAAGGGGGCGAGCGTGAGACTTTGATCTATCTGGTGGGCACGTCCGATACGAAAGCAGAGGAAATCATCTATCTGAGCAACCTGCTGGCGCGCCCCGGGGTCGAGGTTTGCTCGGTGGACGTCGGAACGCGCGGTCTTGGATGCAAGATGGATGTCCCCCCGGCGGTCGTCGCTGGCCACCATCCGGATGGCGCCGATGCGGTGCTCGGCTCAGACGATCGCGGGAAATCGGTGGCCGCGATGGCGGGGGCCTTTGCCGCGTTCTGCGGGACGCATGCGACCCAAATAGATGCGATTATCGGGGTGGGTGGCGGTGGTGGCACGTCGATCATCTCCCAAGGGATGCGCGAACTGCCCTATGGCGTGCCAAAGGTCATGGTCTCGACACTCGCATCAGGCGATGTTTCGGCGTTCATCGACACCAGCGACATAATCATGATGCCGTCCGTGACCGATATTGCCGGGCTCAACCGGATCAGCCGACATATCCTGCACAACGCCGCACAGTCTGTTCTTGGCATGGCGACGCACCCTTATGTTGCGCAAAACGACATGAAGCCAAGCGTGGGCTTGAGCATGTTTGGTGTCACGACACCCTGCGTGACGCAAATCAGCGCAAGCCTTGAGGACCAGTTTGATTGTGTGGTGTTCCACGCCACCGGCACCGGCGGGCGCAGCATGGAAAAACTGCTGGGTGAAGGAATGCTGGGCGGTCTGATCGACATGACGACAACCGAAATCGCTGACGAAATCGTGGGCGGCGTCCTGTCCGCGGGCGCAGCACGTCTGGACGCGGTGATCACTAGCGGTAAGCCTTATGTCGGGTCTGTTGGCGCATTGGACATGGTCAATTTTTGGGCGCCAGACACGGCGCCGGATGCGTTCAAGGACCGGCTGTTCTATCATCATAATGCCAACGTGACCCTGATGCGCACGACCGCCGAAGAATGCGCGCGGATCGGCACTTGGATCGCGGACAAGCTGAACAGGGCAGCCGGGCAGGTTGTGATGTTGCTCCCGGAAAAGGGTATTTCGGCGCTGGATATCGATGACGGACCCTTTTGGGATCCAGATGCTCAGGCGGCGCTGTTCGGGGCCATCGAGCAGAACCTGCGTGCAACCGACACGCACCAGATCAGACGACTCCCATTTCATATCAACGATCCTGCCTTTTCCGCCGCTGCGGCAGAGGCCTACCTGAGCATTTCATAGGACACACCATGCCAGCCATCGCGCGCGCGACGATTCTCAAGTACCTCAATGCCCTGATCGATGCGGGACGTCCCATTGTTGGCGGCGGTGCCGGGACCGGGCTTTCAGCAAAATCCGAAGAAGCCGGCGGTATTGACCTGATCGTGATCTACAATTCTGGTCGCTATCGTATGGCCGGGCGCGGTTCCTCTGCGGGGCTGCTGGCCTATGGCAACGCCAACGAGATCGTCAAGGAAATGGCGGTCGAGGTCTTGCCGGTCGTGAAACATACCCCGGTTCTGGCCGGGGTAAACGGCACTGACCCGTTCATCCTGATGCCCCAATTTCTGGGCGAGCTGAAGGCGATGGGCTTTTCCGGAGTCCAGAATTTCCCGACCATCGGCCTATTTGACGGGACCATGCGGCAGAGTTTTGAAGAGACCGGAATGGGCTATGGGCTTGAGGTCGACATGATTGCCGAGGCGCACGCGCTTGACCTGCTGACCACACCCTATGTGTTCAACCCCGAAGAGGCTGTGGCCATGACCAAGGCGGGCGCGGATGTCGTGGTAGCCCATATGGGGGTCACAACAGGCGGCACCATTGGGGCAACCTCGGCCAAGAGCCTCGCTGACTGCGTGGCAGAGATCGATGCCATATCGGTCGCGGCAAGGTCGGTGCGTGACGATGTGATCGTGATCTGCCACGGCGGACCGATCGCAATGCCCGAGGACGCCGCATTTGTTCTGCAGCACTGCGACCGGTGCCACGGGTTCTACGGGGCCAGCAGCGCCGAACGATTGCCGACCGAAATCGCAATCCGCGATCAGATCGGGCGTTTCAAGGACATGGATATGACCGTCAAAAAGGGGGAGTAAGCATGACTGCTATGAACAAGTACTTTGTATATCCGCATGATGTGGACAATTTCGGGTTTGACTGGGGGCGGCTGGCGTTGACCTGCGCGCCAGAAGTCAACGGCGCTGCGCAGTTTTCGGCGGGCGTGGTATTCGTCCCACCTGGTCAGGGGCACAGCCGCCACAATCATCCGGGCGCGGAAGAAATCATTTTTATCGTCAAGGGAACCGGCGAGCAAATGATCGAAGATGAAAACGGCATCCCCGAAACGCGCAGCGTTGGCCCCGGTTGCACAGTCTTCATTCCCGAGAGCAGATTTCACGCGACCCAGAATACCGGGTCAGAGCCGATGGAGATCTTTGTGGTCTACTCTCCTGTCGGCCCGGAAAAGGCGTTGCGCGAAGCACCCGATTTCCACGTGATACCGGCCAGCGAAATGAGCGGAGCCTGACATGACCGATCTAAGTTACGATTTTGATCACCTCGACAGTCTGATGGACGAAGCGGGACTGGACGCGCTGTTGGTCACGTCCAAACACAACGTTCGCTACCTGTTAGGCGGGTATTCGTTCATCTTCTTTTCCGCGATGGATGCGATCGGGCATGGCCGCTATCTGCCGATCATCGTCTATGTGAAGGGGGATCGCGACAAGACTGCCTATATCGCCAACCCGATGGAGAAGGGTGAAAACGAGAATTCGCCATTCTGGGTGCCGCATTTCTATCCCATGGCATGGGGCAGCGTCGACAGTGTCAATCAGGCCATCGCGCATCTCGAAAAGGTCGGCTTCAGCACCGGGCGGGTTGGCGTTGAACCATCGTTCCTACCGTCAAATTCGCAGGATTTGTTGCGGGACGCCTTGCCGAATTCTGCATTTCTTGACGCCACATCGGTGCTGGAGAACCTCCGCGCGGTAAAATCCCCTGCGGAACTGGCGCTCTTGCGCAAAGCCTCAGAGAAAATCACCGACTCAATGCGCGCAACCATCGCCGCTTCAGGTGCCGGTAGCACCAAGCGCGAGATTATCGAACGTTTGCGGCTGGAAGAGACGAAACGCGGGTTGCATTTCGAATATTGTTTGTTGACTCTGGGTTCCAGCCACAACCGCGCGGGTTCGGCTCAGGCTTGGGCAAATGGCGAGGTGCTGTCGATTGATTCAGGCGGTAACCTGCATGGCTACATCGGTGATATCTGCCGGATGGGAGTGCTGGGCGAACCGGATGCTGAACTTGTCGACTTGCTGGGCGAGATAGAGGAAATCCAGCAGGCAGCCTTTGCCGAAGTCAGAGCCGGCGCGCCGGGAGCCGCCGCAATCGCTGCGGGTCAGGCGGCTTTGGAACGGCAACCCAACAAACAATACACCGACTTTTTTGGTCATGGCATGGGGCTGGTCAGCCACGAGGCACCGTTCCTTTTGACCAACCATCCCGTCGCCTACGAAGGGCGCGACGCTGACAAGCCGCTCAAGACGGGTATGGTTCTTTCCATCGAGACGCATATGCAACACCCGACGCGCGGTTTCATCAAGCTGGAAGACACCTTGACGGTAACCGATAGCGGTTACGAGATGTTCGGAACCGAAGGTCGGGGCTGGAACCTCGGCGGCACGGGGTAAGGCGTATTGAGCGCCGGTTTTGGCGGGGGAGTGCTCCAGGATCTGAATCAGGCTGGCTCACAAGATAAACCTTCAGGAGGGGTGGGCTGATTGGTCTATCACCCCTAAAAATCCCATAATGCCTCGCTGCTGTGTTGATGCGACCCGACGGATCCTGCCATGACCGATGCCACAATTTCCGACCATATCACTGGCCTCTTGATAGATGGCGCGTGGGTGACACCCGCGACGGGTCAGTAGTTTGATACCACCGCACCAGCGGATGGCCGGGTGTTTGGCCGCATCGCCAGCGCAGGCGCGGCAGATGTGGACCGGGCCGTTGCGTCGGCCCGACAGGCGTTGCAGGGAGATTGGGGACGGCTGAACGCGGCAGAGCGCGGGCGGCTGTTGCTGCGGGCAGGTCAGATTGTGGTGGACCGGGCCGAGGAACTGGCCAGCTTGAGGCGCGCGACACCGGCAAACCCATTGCACAGGCTCGCGCAGGCATCACGGCCTGCGCGCGCTATTTCGAGTATTATGCCCGTGCCGCTGACAAGGTTCACGGCTAAACGATCCCGGTCCAGAATGGCAATGATGATTTGGGCTTCACGCAGCGAGTAAAAAATCTCACCGTTCAGCAGCTCGGCCTTATGTATCAAACGCACCAACAATCTAGCTGATTTTCCGGCCCATGTGAATCACAATGAGGCATGGAACTTGTCATACAAACACTGACCCGCAAGCGCGCTGAAATCATCGGCGCAATCAAGAAACACGAGGCGCAGATTGCACAGGCCAAGCATGACCTGGCGCACGTCAACGCGACCCTAAAGATACTGGACGGATCAAACAGCGGGAACCGGGCGTACATCGTATCGCAGGGGTTCTTTGCCAAGGGCGAGATTGCCACCATCTGCCAGCGCCACCTTGCGGATGGTCCGTTAAATACGCGGGAACTGGCGGAGCGTGTCATGGGCGAAAAGGGTTTGGACATATCGGACACGCCGCTGCGTAACTCTGTCGTCTACAAGGTCGTACAGGCGCTCAGACACGCGGCAAGGCGCAATGCGGTGCAGATGGTTGAGAAGCGTGGCGGGTTGTGTGTTTGGGGTCTTTCGGTGAGAACATTACGAGACCCTGCGGAAAAATTGCCCGTACAAGCCCTTAAAGTACCTCAAGCACCCTAGACAGCCAAAATCTCCTAATGGCCAGAAATCGAGCGTCTCACGGCCTCTCATGGCCGCTTTAGTAATTTGTGGGTTGCCGAATCTATATTCGGTGGGTACAACGGAAAAAGCCACAAGACCTTGCCGGGTCTTGTGGCTCACATCAACCGCCGTCAGAGGGCGAATTGACTATTTCCGTATGGGTGTTTTCACACCAAATCCACATACAGTCAAGCTTTCTGGCGGCATTTTCTCGAAGGAAATGCCATGAGAAACGACAATAGAAGACCAAGCAGACGACTTACCGAAGATGATGCGAAAATCATCAAAAAGCGTTTGTATGCGGGGGACATGCAAAGCCGCATTGCCGCAGACTTTGACGTGAACATTGGCCGTATCAGCGAAATAAATACGGGTAAGAAATTCGCGCACGTGCAATAGAATTGGGGGCTTCGGCCCCCTTTTCGTTTACGCTGCGCGCTGCCAGTATCCTTTCCAGTTCCGGCTAACCGGCGCGTCCATCGCGTTGCTGACGACAATCTTTGCCATCGTGCCGTTGTCGGTGCGGCGGTTATCTTCCAGCCATGCGGAGTGGTTCGCATACTGGTGCAGGTACTTGGGTGATACGCCGTGGTGCTGACCTTCAACCATGTTGCGCAGGCGGGAAAAGAAGCTTTCAACCATGTTGGTGTGCTTCCCGTGGTCGCTGTAGACTTCGCTGTGGTTAACGCGGTCAACGTCAAAGCCCTTGTGCAGCAAGTCCCAATGGCTCGCTTCATCGGCTGACATGGTGGACAGGCGCGACACGTTCTCGTTCGCCAGTGTAACACCCTCGGCCTCAGACATGCCCACGAACGGCAGGGTGCGGCCTTCACGCTCACGCATGGCGATAACAACACGGCGCTTGCCGGTCTGGTGTTCTTTCTTGCGACGATCAACGCGGTTGATTTTCTCGTTGGCGGGGCGGATGTGACCGCCAAAATACGCACCATCAATTTCAACGTGACCTTCCAGAACTTCGCCGGTCTGGATTTCTTGTGCCATCGCTTCGCGCAGTTTGTGCGCCAGAACGAAGGCTGTCTTGTACTGGCAATCCAGATCGCGCGACAATTGAACCATGCTCATGCCCTTGGAAGCATTCACGATGAGGCAGATCGCGGCCAACAGGTCAACGAAGTCCATCTTGCGGCTGGCAAAGATTGTGCCGCTGGTCACGCTGAACTGGTGGCCGCAACCCTTACACTTGAACTTGCGGCGGGTGGTGATGTTGTAGGTTTCACAGCATCCGCAACGAGGGCAAACGGCTTCGCCTTCTGTCTCAGGCCAGCGCATCTCACAAAACACTTTGTAAGCGGCATCCTCACCAGCCTTGTAAATGCTACGAAGGCTGAGAGTGCGGGAAGCTGCTGAAAGAAGAAATTGCTGTGCCATTGTATCTACCGTGATTACCTATATCACGTATATAGTACGTATAGGTATGGTTTACAATGGCAAATATCACATATATGATGCCTTTATCATTTATGGAGCGACGACATGCCAGACCAGAGCGATTGGGAAGCCAAAGCGGCAAACATCTTGAAGGCAGAACTAAAGCGCCAAGGCGTTACCTATGCGCAGTTGGCTGACTTGATTGGTGACAAGGAGCCGAACGTGCGCAATAAGCTGTCACGCGGTAAATTTTCAGCGGCTTACTTCTTGCAATGTCTAAGCTCTGTTAACGTGGATCGGCTTCATCTAAGTTAGTGGAAGCCCCAAGAACTCGATGGAGCCCGAGCTTGTATCGTCTCTTATTTGCCGAGCTAAGTTGGGCGGTATCACAAAAGTAACGCTATCAAACTCACAGTTGTGAAAAGTCGTATTCGAAAACGCAACCACACCTTTTAGATATCCATCCCCAACAACGATGAAGTTGCAGTCACTCATAGTCGGGTTGTGAACAGACACATTGTTTCCAAACGCCATGACCATAGGGCCAGTGAAGCGGCACGCTCGAAAGGATTTGTTAAACAGGTGTTGGTGAAAATATGAGAATATATCCGCCACAGCAATTACTTCTTTATTGAAGTCATCCTGTAGAGGGTTAATTCTGGTGGATTTCTCTGCCCTCTTTCTCGCTAGCGCCGCTTTGGCCATCTGATGCCTTCCGACTCCAATACCAAGCCAGATTAGCGAAAATACTAACGCCCCGGAAAAACCACAAAACACCCAACCTATGGGGCCATAATGGTTAGGGTCTGGACCCATTGATTTCAGGCGAGCATCATGATTCACCGCCGGAAAACTGAGCGGTGATATGTCTGATCTTTTCTGGTTGAGCGACGCGCAGATGGCGCGTTTGAAGCCCTATTTTCCGAAGTCGCACGGCAA
>NZ_JBDWLR010000090.1:0-137751 GCF_039973035.1 Sedimentitalea sp. | reverse complement strand
TGCCGTGCGACTTCGGAAAATAGGGCTTCAAACGCGCCATCTGCGCGTCGCTCAACCAGAAAAGATCAGACATATCACCGCTCAGTTTTCCGGCGGTGAATCATGATGCTCGCCTGAAATCAATGGGTCCAGACCCTAGGCGCCGATCCCTGATCCTGCGCTATCACGGCTGACGATTGAAGAGAGAAGAGCGCTTGGATCTGCCGCTCGCCGCACTCAGCTCGAGGATCCGGCGTCGGAAAATCCACAGCACTTTGCAAAACCCGCTTCCTGCACATTGCGGACCTAGCAGGGACATTAAGACCGGCCCGAGGCATCCTCTGCGCGTGATTGGCTGCTGTCAGCCCGAAGCGGGCTCATCGCACCCGACTCGATTCCACATTAGCTGACCTTCGCTGCGAGGTCGGCGAACTGGTAAGGTGTGGGACTATGGTTGAATTCGCTGCACTTGAACCGAAAGGCGGAAGTCAGCACATTGCGCTTGCGGCATTGGCTAGGTCTTTTGGCATGAGTGTTCGCTCCTGCCAACGCAGGCTGAAAGAGGTCGGAACCACACATTCAGAGTTGATCGACAGCGCAAGGTTCGAACTTGCCTTTAGACTGCTTGCCGAGAACAATTGTTCCGTTACCGAAATAACACTGAAGCTGGGATACAGTTATCCGGGACACTTCACCCGGTTTTTCAAACAAAAGGTCGGTTTGTCCCCATCGGAGTATCGAAGGATTGAAGTGAACGGCTGACGCAGCGAGACCGGATCTCAGAATTTGCCATTGTCATTCTTCCATTCGCTGCGTGGGGCGATGGTTTCAATCGTGTCCCAGTGTTCCGTGATCTTCTCGTCAGCGACGCGAAAGAGATCGTAGAAACTTGTGTGAACACCTGCTTTGTATCCTTCGCTCATGCAAAGCGCGAAGTTGCCTTCTGCAAGCACGCGGTGGACCTGTGTGTATCTGATCACCGGGTCTCCACCAACAGTGACCTCCATCGCCGCGCGCAGTGCTGCCACGCCGTCAGCGGTCTCTGGATTGTGCTGGATCAATCCGTCGTCAAGGTATGTTTCAAGAAGGTTGAAATGCCTCCCGACAAGAACTTTTTCGGCGAAAGAACGGACAAGCTCCCTGTTGTCCTCTGTCCTATCGAGATCAGTGATGGCTGTGGCGCCATCCAACACGCCTCGACCCGACGGATTGGGGCCTATTTGGGATTGTATGTTGTCCCAATGTTCAACAGCTTGACCGTCCTCAAACCGAAAGACTTCAAACGCCACATTTAGGCTGGAGAAATCATACTGATTATGTGCGAATGCAAAGTCGCCATCTTCAAAAACCCTCACAAAGGTCACGTGTGGGACGGTTTTTGAGAGCCGTTCGAACAGTGCTGCAAGGCCTTCACTTCCCTCATGCGTCTGGGGGTTGTGCTGGATGTACTTCGCTTCGTTGACGATGGCCGCCGAAGCGAGATCTCCAGTTTCTATACCTCTTAGCAGTTTCTGAACCAGATCTCGTTTCGATACCACTTTGTCCACCTCTGCTTTTTTCATACTGCTAAGCCACGCGGCCGCAAAGGTGCAATCACAGTCACTCGCAAGGCAATTGTCGACGGGGTATCGAGCGAACCGGTTCTTCGTAACAATAGCACCAAAGACAGCTCTGGGCCGTCCATACCGCTATTAACGGCAGCAATGGGTAGTGTCGCAAAGTTTCAGCCCTGGCGAAGGTAGCTATACCATTGGGCACACTTATCCCGCGAGTGCTGCGAACTGCGCAAATCCAGTCTTCTTTGACTGGTCATACTGATCTTTCGGGATCATGTGCGCGACTTCGATCCCGGCAAGCGTAGCCGAAGCTGAATTCAGCGATTGTAAGGTCTGAATCGGGCGGGTGATCTTCTTGATGAAATGGCGATCCTGCTCAATAATATTGTTGAGATATTTTGTTCGCCGAACAGTGATCAACCAACAGCAGCCGCACATCACGAGCAGGCAGTTCACGTTCAACAGACTGACCGTATTTGATCCGCTCTTGCCGATGACAACGTTCTGCGGCCAGCCGTTGTTGGCGATGGCTTTGGCGAAGAACGCGGTTGCTGCCGCTTCAGCGCGATGCTCAGACAGCATGAAATCAAGGGTTCTGCCGCATTTTTCGATCGCTCGGTAGGGGTACATCCAGCGCCCTTCGATTTTTCGCAAGTTTCGTCCATCCGCCAGGATTGACCAGTCGGGGCCTTTCGACGATGAGCCTCATTGTCGATCACGCCCGCGTATTTTTCGACCCATCGATTGAGAGTTGCGTGATCGACAACGGCACTGCGCTCGGCCATGATCTCTTCAAGATCGCGGTACGAGACACCAAACCGAACATAGAGGTAGTCCGCGTATAAGATCACAGATTTCGGGTAGTGTGCGCCTTTGAAGCTGATCAACTTCTCAATCCTGATATCGGCTTTCGAAAACGCGCCATTTGGACTGGGCTGTATCCAGACACAACGGTAATCAGAACGTTTGCGACACTACCCATGTGGGGCGGGATGTTCCTCCGATTTTCATTACCAGATCAAACCGGAAAAAACTGGGCAATACCGATCATTGTACCAGAAACCCTAGGCCCGTTAATGTGACAACACCCATCTATCGTCTGGCCTTTTCTAAACCTGCGAGTGTAAGTAACCGCTGCGTCTGCCTGACAAAATCGACTATCGCGAACTGTCGGTACGGACGCGAAACAAATCCATGCGAGGTATCTGTGACATGAAAGACTGGAGCGCGGCTGCAACGGCTCTCTACGACGGCGGGTTTCGCCAGATGTTCATCGACGGACAGTGGTGCGAAGCGTGCTCTGGCGAGGTGCTTGAGGCTCGAAACCCCGCAGATGGCTCTTTGTTGGCGTCTGTTCCCAAGGGCGGCGCAGCCGACATCAATGCCGCCGTGACCGCTGCGCGCAAGGCATTCGAAGGCCCCTGGTCAAAGTGGACGCCTTTCGAGCGGCAAGCCCTCCTATTGCGCATCGCCGAAGGATTTGAGACAGAGTGGGAAAACCTCTGCCTGTCCGACACGCTGGACATGGGTATGCCGATCCAACGCACTTTGGCCAACAGCCGCCGCGTGCTGGGAATGCTGCGTTTCTATGCCGGTCAAGCCGTGGCGATCCACGGCGCAACGATTCCGAACTCCTTTCCGGGAGAAATCTATTCCCAGACCGTGCGCGAACCGATTGGCGTTGTGGGCGCGATTATCCCGTGGAACGCGCCTATTGCCGGATCAATCTGGAAGATCGCACCAGCCATCGCAACCGGCTGTACCGTAGTGCTAAAACCATCTGAAGAGGCATCTTTGACCGTGTTGATGATTGCCCGGATCATGCAAGAGGCTGGCCTTCCCGATGGTGTTCTGAACATCGTCACCGGTCTTGGGGCCGATGCGGGCGCAGCGCTGGCTGAACATCCGGGCGTGGACAAGATCGTGTTCACAGGCTCGACCGCGACCGGGCAGGCGATTGCGCGCTCGGCAACGGGCAACCTCAAGCGGGTCTCGCTGGAACTTGGCGGGAAATCCCCGGTGGTGGTCTGTCGTGACGCCGATATCGAAAAGGCCGTCCCTGTGGCAGCCATGGCGGTATTTGCCAATTCAGGGCAGATCTGCATCGCCGGGTCTCGGCTTTTCGTCGCCCGCGAAATCCATGACGAATTCCTCCGCCGCGTCGCCGACTATGCCGCCGCTTTGAAAATCGGGCACGGCATCAACGACGATACGGATATCGGGCCGATCATCACGGCACGTCAGGCTGACCGTATCGCTAGCTATCTCGAGGCCGGCCCACAAGAAGGCGCACAGGTTCTGACCGGTGGCGGGCGGGTCGAAGGGCCGGGACTTGCTGGCGGGCACTTCTTTCACCCTACGGTGCTGGGCGGGGTGACCGATCAGATGAGCGTCGCACGAGAAGAGATTTTCGGCCCGGTGATTTCCGCCATGCCCTTTGACACAATTGACGAGGTCGTAGAACGGGCCAACGCCACCCCCTATGGTCTGGCCGCAGGGGTGTTTTCCACTCATCTCGGTACGGCACACAAGCTGGCGCACCGTCTTAAGGCCGGGTCTGTCTGGGTCAACATGTATCACGCCATTGATCCGGCGGTCCCCTTTGGCGGCGTCAAGATGTCGGGATATGGCCGCGAAGGCGGGACCGAGCACATGGAAGAATATCTCGACACCAAGGCGATCTGGATCAATGCCGACTGAAGCCTGTACCGCACTGCAACATTCGCCAAGACATAAGGAGTATTGAAATGCATGTCGGCATCATCGGCGTCGGGCTCATGGGTCATGGTATCGCCCGCAACATTCTCATGCGCGGCGGTTTTACGCTGAGCTTTCTCGATCACCCCGGCAACCAGCCGACCGACGACCTCACTTCGTTGGGGGCGAGCGCCTGCGCCACCCCTGCGGAAATCGCGGCGATTGCCGACGTGGTCATCCTTTGTGTCACCGGGTCTCCACAGGTCGAGGCGATCATTACAGGCGAAAACGGGATTGCCTCTACGATCAAGTCCGGCGCGGTCGTTGTTGATTGTTCGACCGCCCTCCCTGACTCGACGCTGCGCATGGCCGAGATTGTACGGCAGGCGGGCGGCGACTATATCGACGCGCCGATGACACGCACCGCCAAGCACGCGCACGAGGGCACCTTGAACCTGCTTGCCGGTGGTAGCGCCGAAGTGCTGGACAAGGTCCGTCCCGTGCTCGCTGCCTTTACGGAAAAGGTCGACCATGTTGGTCTTCTCGGGCATGGTCATCGTCTCAAACTCTTGCACAACTATGTCTCGGTCGGCTTCATGACGTTGCTGGCAGAGGCCGCCGCGCAGGCCGCCGATGCCGAGGTTGATCCGCAGGTCTTTGTCGACGTGCTCGCCAATGGTGGCGGAGCCAGTGTCGCGCTCGACCGGTTGGCCCCTTACATCATTGATCAAGATCGTGAGGGCCTGCCCTTCTTTGTATCTAACGCACTGAAGGATATCAACTATTATCGAGATATGTCAAAAGCATCCGGGGCCAGAACAACCGTTGCCGACGGGGTTTCAGAGGCTTTGGCCGCGCCGGTCAATGACGATCAGGGCAACGCCTTTGTCCCTGAACTGGTGCGCCTTTTCCGTAAAGAGCCGGACAGCTGAAAACACCCGCCTCATGCACATTTGCAGGGGTTGCCACCGATAGTTGCCTTGTGTAGCAACACGATACCTTAATTGGGAGGACTTCCATGACATTCGCATATCGCGCGCTGGCATCTGCCGGCCTTCTCGCTGCAATGGGCTTGCCCGCTCTAGCACAAACCGAAGTAAAGATCGGCTATGCCCTTGCACCTGACAGCCACTACGGCGTTGCCGCTACCAAGTTTGAAGAGGTCGTAAAAACCGAAACCGGCGACGACTTCGAGATCAAGCATTTCCCGTCTTCCGGGCTTGGCGGCGAGCGTGAAGTAATCGAAGGTCTGCAGATCGGCACCGTCGAAGCAACCATCGTCTCCTCAGGCACCCTTGCCAATTTCGTGCCAGATACCGGCGTCTTTGACATCCCGTTCCTGTTCCGAGACCTTGATCATGCGCGCGCTGTGCTCGACGGGCCGATCGGACAGGAAATTCTCGCCAAGTTCGACGATGTCGGCATGCACGGATTGGCATGGGGTGAACAGGGCTTCCGCCACATCACGAACAACCGTAACGCCATCGAAACTCCGGAGGATGTCGCGGGCCTCAAAGTGCGCACGATGGAGAACCCTGTTCACCTCGCCGCGTTCAACGCGATGGGTGCGGCTCCGACACCGATGGCATGGCCCGAAGTCATTTCCTCGCTTCAGCAAGGGGTCATCGATGGACAGGAAAACCCGCTTTCGGTGATTGTTTCGGTCAAGCTCGATGAAGTGCAGAAATACCTGACGCTCTCGGGCCATGTCTATTCGCCTGCGGTGTTGCTGGTGTCCAAGCCGTTCTGGGAAGGGCTGAGTGACGAGCAGAAGGCCGCGTTCGAAACGGCCGCGACCGAAGCCGTTGCCGCAATGCGTGGCTATGTCGACAATGTCGAAACAACCGGTGTCGAAACGCTCAAGGAACGCGGGATGGAAGTCAACGCGCTGTCCGCCGAGCAGAAAGCGGCTTTCCAAGCCTCGATCGCAAGTGCCTATGAAGGCTACTATGAAACCTATGGCAAGGACCTCGTCGACTCGATTGTGAACTTCGACTGAGACCTTGGCGCCGGCATCGACACGATGTCGGCGCAACTCCGGGAGCACGCAGTGAAACGGATCGAACAAACATTCGTCCTGCTGAATGGCTGGGCACTGATCCTGATGTTGTCGGGGATGGCGATCATCGTCGGGTCCAACATATCACTGCGCTACCTGACCTCGCATTCGCTGCCTTGGGCTGATGAAACGGCACGCTATCTGATGATCTGGCTGACCTTCACCGGAGCCGGGTTGATCCTTCGGATCGGCGGCCATGTCGCCATCACCAATCTTCAGGAGCACCTCCCCGATACTGGGCAGAAAATCCTCAGGGCGGCCATCGTCGCGACGCTTCTGGCCTTCTTCTGCTTCATGGTTCATGTCGGTGTGCAATATGCCCAACGCATGCAGTATCAGGTCACACCTGCGCTACGGCTTCCCTTTATCTATGTTTACGCGGCGATGCCCGTGGGGTTTTCATTGCTGATCATCCACCTTCTGCTGATTGCCCGCGGTTTCATTCTTGCGGGCAGCTACAAGCGGCTCGACGCCACCGCCTCTGATCAGGGCACACTTCCGGGTGGCGCCAATGGCTGAAATACTGTTTCCAGCGCTGTTCCTGCTGCTTGCGTTCGGATTGCCCGTCGCCTTTGCCATGGCGATCTCTGTCTTTCTCGCGATCAGCTTCGCTTCGAATTATCCCCATCTCGTCGTGGCTAAAGAGATGTTCGCGGGCCTTGACAGCTTTCCACTTCTGGCCGTGCCGTTCTTTATCCTAGCCTCCGAAATCATGACCGGCGGCGCGGTGACTCAGGCCATTCTGCGATTGGCGCAATCGTTTGTCGGCCATATGCGCGGCGGGCTTGGCCATGCAAATGTCATCAGCTCTGCGATGTTCGCGGGCATTTCGGGCAGCGCTCTGGCCGATGCGGCCGGACCCGGTACAATGATGATCCGGATGATGGAAAAGGGCGGGTATGACCGACCCTACGCGGGCGCCTTGACGATTGCCAGTTCCGTCGTCGGCCCGATCATTCCCCCGTCCATCACCATGATCATTTACGCGATGCAGGATCAGAACGTCTCGGTTGGATCGCTCTTTATGGCCGGTGTTCTGCCCGGGCTGTTGATTACGGCGATGATCCTGCTGGCCAATGCGCGTGTCAGCAAGAAGCGCAACTATGCCTCGGGCGAGCCGATGCCGTCACTGGCCGAGATCGGAGCAATTGCGCTCTATGCGGTTCCTGCGTTGCTCCTGATCATCTTGATAGTGGGCGGCATCCGGTTCGGAGTGTTCACCCCTACCGAAGCCTCGGTCATTGCGGTTTTCTATGCGCTTGTCGTAGGAATGTTCGTCTATCGTTCGCTCCGGCTTCGCGATCTGCCTGGCATCATTCTGCGTGCGGCGTTGACGTCGGGCGCGGTGTTGCTAATCCTTGGTGCAGCACGGGCATTTGCCTGGGTCCTGATCATCGAGAGCGTGCCGCAATTCCTGGCAGAGACCATCATCTCGTGGAATTTGTCACCAATCGTCTTCCTGCTGGCCGTGAACCTTCTGCTGATCGTGTTCGGACTGTTCATGGATCCATTGCCTGGGGTGATGATCCTTGTGCCGATCCTTGCTCCCATTAGCTTCGTACTGGGGATCGATCCCGACCACTTCGCGATCATCGTGATCGTCAACCTGACACTTGGCCTAGCGACACCACCGGTCGGAAGCTTGATATTCGTTGTCTCTTCGACCGCAGAATTGAAGCCCTCGACACTGGTCCGCGAAATGCCGCCTTTCTTTCTCGCGCTGGCGGCGGCCTTGGTAATCATCACCTTTGTGCCGCCTCTTTCGACCTGGCTCCCGACAGTCAGTGGGTTCTGAGGGGCGTTGTTGCAGAACTCCGACCGTCGAGGGGCTTTGTTACAGGGATCGCAGCACCGCTGATATCGTTGCGGTTTGTACCCTTCAGCAAGTTGTGAATGCCGCACAAGTTCAACGCCAATCGTCGTGACAAGATCCCGAAAGAAAGGCATCGGGTGACTAACTGGCCCGGACACAACGAGGGTCTGCGGCGGCGAGGTGACCTCACGGTTTGGCTCAGCGAAGACGCGATTGCCTTGTGGTCGGCACCACGTCGAACAACGCGCGACGGACAGCCGCGCTACTCTGATCTGGGGATCGAGATGTGCCTGACGCTGGGCCTAGTCTTCAAGCAGGCGCCGCGTCAGACCCAAGGCTTAATGCGCTGCATTGCGAGTCTGCTGGGGGTTGAGATCGCAGTGCCGAATTTTTCCGCCCTCTCGCACCGGAGCAATGGGGTGAGTTTGCGCACAAAGCCGAGTTCCAAGAGTGACAAACGAGTGCAATTGGTTGTGGACAGCACCGGCCTAAAGATATTCGGGGAAGTTGATTGGCTTGAAGAGAAGCATAAAAACCGGGCGAAGCGTAAGAATTGGCGCAAGCTCCACCTCGGTCTTGACCTTGTCAGTGGCGAGATCGGTTGTTCCGATTTGACCACAGACGACATTGGTGATCCAACGACACTGCCAGACCTCTTGGATCAAGTCGACGGTCCGGTTGATCGATTCCTCGCAGACGCGGCTCACGACGGCTGTTCAACCCGTGAACTTCTCGTCGAACGCTTTGGCACAATCGTCAAGATCGCGATCCCGCCCCCCAAAAACGCAACCTTACGCCCGAACGCGGCGCTGCATCCGACAGCGGCTCGATTGCAGAACTCCGTGAGGGATTCACGTCGTGAATCCAGTGTGGTATCTGGGCGCCATGAGCAGACCCACACCCCAGTCTACAAGACCAGGAACTGGCCGGCCTATAACGAGGCACTCAAGCGCCGTGGCTCGCTGACAATCTGGTTTGACCCCGAGATGATCTGGGATGCGGTGCCGACGGGCAAGCGCGGTCGGCAGCAGACCTACAACGACACCGCTATCTAGGCATGCCTGACCCTTGCTTGGCAGGGCATTGCGACGCAATGCCCGAGAAGGGATGAAAGTTTTGTTCGGCATGGCGCTGCGCTAGACCATTGGCTTCGTCGAGAGCCTGCTGCATTTGGTCGGTCTGGACTGGCAGGTGCCCGACTTCAGCACCCTGTCTCGTCGCCAGAAGACCCTGGCAGTGAACATCCCATATCGCGGCTCCAAGGGCCCGTTACACCTCTTGGTCGACAGCACCGGGATCAAGGTCGAGGGTGAAGGCGAGTGGCACGCGCGCGAGCATGGCGGACCCAAACGGCGCGTCTGGCGAAAGATCCATCTCGGGATCGACGAAGAAACACTGTAGGTTCGGGCGGTCGAGATTATCGGCAGCCACATTGGTGATGCCCCGGTGCTATCTGACCTGTTCAGCCACCCCCCCGTGGATGTAGAGATCGGGAGCGTCACGGCTGACGGTGCCTACGACACCCGCAACTGTCACGACGCCATCGCCGACCGGGGTGCCGCGGCCATCGTCCCGCCCCGAAAGAATGCCAAACCCTGGAAGCCAATCACAGTGGGAGCCATCGCACGCAACGAGGCACTGCGGGCATCCAAATACCTCGGCCGCGCGATCTGGCGAAACTGAAGCCAATACCGCCGCTGGAGCCGTGCCGAAACGAAGATGCACTGTATGAAACTCTTGGGACAGCGCCTGATGGCGCGGGACTTTGACCGACAGGTTGCAGCGGTTCAGGTCCGTATTGCAGTCATGAACGGCTACACCGCGCTCGGCATCCCCGTCACGCAAACCATGGGTTAACTGTGTCCGGGGAAAGGGGTGTTCGTTCAGAAACGAATTTATGCAACAGAGTCATTTCGAACTGCCATATCAGCTACTCCCACCATTTCATGACCCACATTCGGGTGGTTTGATTGAAATCAACACTCAACCCTCTGAACAAACATCAACACTCTCTGCAACACCAACCCCACCGCATCCTTCAATTCAGAGATTGAAGCGTACCCGCAATCCAAAGATCAACGGATCATCGTCATAGAAGCCTGGAGTATTGATATATTGAATATCACCTGTGATGGCGGTGTTGTCGGAAAGATCAAAGCGATAGAACGCTTCAATCGTTGTTTGAATATCAAGCGCATTGTCACTCGGATCCGCATAGGTAATGCCAAGGCCAAAAAGGTCGCCAAAGGTTTCCGGGCGCCACAGCAAGCCCGCGTTAACAGCGTGACGTGCGATGGGCGCTTGCCCGTCAGACCAGCCCAACCGACCAAAACCATCAAGCTGTCGTCAAATGGGTTGTTGGCAGAAAGCATCACACCTTTGGCAGAGGGAACACCGGCTTCTTCCCGTTCGTCTACGTGCTATGCACCGCTATGAACATTTGTCAGATAACGCTGCGAACGCTCAGGCGTCCAACCCAGTTCGACGTATTTATACAACTCCGAACCGCCGGGAAACCAGTCCAGATCAGTCATCGAACCATTGGCGTCGCTTACAAGCGCGAATGCATAAAGCTGGTCCACTAACGACGCTCCGGCAGTGGTCTCCAGTCTCTCGCGAGAGCTACTTGTGTCTGCGGAGGCCGGAGACACAAGAGCCACCGATATGACCATACAAAAATATACTGAACGCATCAACGACATGGCTACTCAGCGTAGCTCCCGTATTGGCGCCAGAACTGCGGCACGGGTCACGTCATCAACATTCGACATGGGCGGATTGGGTTGGAAAGGGTTTTTAGTGACTGGGCTGATCGCAAAGGTATAGGTCCAATCCTCGGCGAATGCTGAAGGTCTCACAACATTGCGCTCGACCGAAAAATTCAGTTTTATGATCCCGCTTCCGATTGAAGTTGTTTTGGACAAAGCCATCTGCAACGGCACGGTCCATTCGTCGCCCGAAGCGGCGTTCCAATCGTAACTGATGGTTGGCCCAGACCCAATCAACCAGCCATTCCCCAGACCGTAGAACACAAACGCCTGCACGGATGTCAGCGACACGTCAGGTCCGCTACCCCCCACTTTTTTCGTTGTGAAACGGAAAAAAGCCCCAGATGCCCCAATTAGTCGGGCGCACCATCAAAACGCTTGGCCCAAGCAGCCAGGTGTCGCTTGAAATGTTTGAACCCGTCGGGATCGATCCAACGACACCGGCACCGAATGTCCAACCATCCGTGCTCCAAGAATACAATAAGTCGTAGGGAATGTCGCCCCAGCTGTTGGTTTGATATACCGAATTAGTCGCAGCATTCGGTAGCGGTTGATCCCAAATGTAGCTGAACGACGGTCGAAAGATGAGATTGTTTTCATTATTCAGTTTGAACGGCAACACCGGCTGGAACGTTAATGTTGTCGCCACAGCGTCATTCGCCCCGTTCAAATCCCCGTCATAGGTCCGGTACTCAAGCTTGACATTGAGGGCCGCATTTGCCGCGCCGGGATTGGAAAGTTCTTTGGCCAGATCGTCGATGTTCGGACCAACCTGCGCCGAAACCGGGGCAGCGAGCGCGCGGAACCTAAAGGCAGCACAAATACTGGTTCTCATGAGGATTACCTTCTGATCGAGGGTGCGCGGAACCTGCCGAGGGAGACCGTCCCGCGCACTGCTCAGTTCAGCGTGTTCTTGTAGATCACGCCGTCTTTCATGATCAGGTTGATGGTTGCGATACCACGCTCGCGCGGTTCTGCGTCGAACCATTTCGGGTTCCCGCCAATGACGGTGATGTCCTCCAGCGGGTTGCCGTCCACCAGGATGATGTCTGCATAGGCGCCTTTTTCGATCACGCCCAGTTTATGCGGATAGGGATTGGACTGCCCTGATTCCAGCGCAAGTTCACCACCCACAGAGGTCATTGCTTTCAGCGCTTCAAAATTCCCGAATTTATCCGCAAATACCCACTTCTCGTGATCGCGGTGCTGGCGCGCCGGCACGCCGCTGGAGTTCACGATATCAGAGGAAAACACCATTTTCGGGCGCACCTTCTGCATGATCGACACAAAATCCTTGGCGCTTTCTTTCATCGCAACAACCCTCGGGTACTCAAAGGAATTCGGGTTACCAAAGACTGGGTGGTTGAAGATTTCATCGCTCACGATGGATGCAAGAAAAGGGCTGATGTAGCCGCCTTTTTCTTTGAGAAGGATCGCGGATTCTTCAGAAATGAACTGCCCATGTTCAATGGTTTTCACTCCTAGCCGCAACGCAAGCTGAATTTCCTTGTCCGTATAGATGTGTGCTGACACATAAACGTCGCGGGCGGTGGCCTCTTCAACTGCTGCTGTGATTTCCTCATCGGTAAACTGCGGGGCAAACATTGGGCTCTTCGCGCCAGCAACGCCACCGCCCATCATGATCTTGACGATGGTCGCGTCATAGCCAAATGTTTGGCGCACAGCGTGACGCACGCCTTCGGGCCCGTCCGCTACGACGAATATCCCAAGGCGTCCCAGATTGTTTTCCCCGGGATCGATTTGACCTGCCAGAAGTACGTCACCATGACCGGAGTTTTGCGAAATGGTGGACCCTGCGAGATACATGCGCGGCCCTTCCAGCAGGCCCTGATCGATCACAGTGCGCAAGCCGTCATGCATGCCGCCCATGTCTCTGATCGTTGTGAACCCATCAGCTAACCATTCCTGCGCCGCCGCTGCACCCATCGCCGGGAATAGATCCCAACGCGAGTTTTCCATACCAATCCGGCCGCCGCCCATGGACAGGTAAAGGTGTGTGTGGCTGTCGATTAGCCCTGGCATCAGCGTACGACCACCGCCATCGATGACGCTTGGCGTTATTTCAAGTGTCTGGGTCCCTTCGTCATCTTCGACGATGAACGTGTAGCCTGATCCCGCGCCACCACTGATGGGCGAAAGGTTAACTGATGACTTCCTCGTTTCAACTTCCCAAGTACCGGATTCCGGAATGTCCTCGGCAACCTTGTGGATCTTGTTGTCCACGACGAGCACGTCGAGATCCTGAAGACCATCCGTGGCGCCATCAAACACCATGACGTTCTTGAACAAGGTAACCGAGGGTGGTTCCTGCTGTGCAAACCCAGGCCCAGCGGCCAACATCATCGCCGAGAATGTGAATGTCGTTAAAGTACGCGTGAACTGCCTGGTCATATTAGCTCCCTGAATGCATGATCGACTTTGAATCGACCTCTTCCTCTCCAGACTATGGCAACTTCTCGCGCGGAATGCCTGACTATCTACTCAGGTCAGAAATTTCCTAATTAGGTTACGGTCAGGTTTCGCAACTTTTTTCTGGATTGGCTTGTGCCGCGATGGCAGGTTTCCGGGAATTGGGAGCAAGAATGTTTGGAAATCGCAAAACACCTAAAGACTCTGATCTGCCATTGGTGCGGGCAACAGTGCTGGCGCCGGTGGTTGCAGCACTGCGCGCGCGGGGGCGGGATCCGGACGAGGTTTTTGCACATCTCGGCGTTGATGCGGTGCAAATCGTCACCGCGGAAAGCTTCCTGTCGCACGACGTCGTCTATGCCGCCTTCGATGCCGCCGCTGCCGTTGAGGGTCCGGATTTTTGTATCAAGGTTGGCCAGACGGTCGATCTCAAGAGCTTCCTCCCAAAGGGGCAGATGCTTGCCGAGGCGATGACGCTTGGCGACCTGTTCACTCGCTTCACCCAGATCGTCTCAAGGGAATCCAACGCAGTATCCCAGTCTCTGCTGGTCGAGGATGGTGATGCGTACTTTGCGGCCCGCCGCCATTTCCGCGCCTCGCATTCGCCCGCACAGGCCGATGGGTTCACGATCGGAATCTGGATTTCGCTTTTGCAGCGGGTGCTCGATTTCCGCTGGGACCCGCGCGAGATTGTGCTGCAACTTGCCGACCCGGGCGTGCTGTCAAAGCAGTTCTATGGGATAACCGGCATTCCATCAGACGAGCGGGGCTTTTCCATCCGATTCCCATCGGCGTGGCTCAATCACCGCCTGACCGTGGAAGCGCTGGAGAATGGCCGCGAGTATCACCCGACCGATAGCGACCTTGCTGCACCCATCGATTTTCTGGCAGGGTTCGAGGGCATGGTTCGGTCGCGGGCGTCTGATCCGCATTTCTCGGCGGAACAGGCTGCGCGCCTTGTCGGACTGCACCCAAACACCCTGAACGCGCGCCTGTCCGAACGTGGCGAGACAACCTCGACGGTCATAGCCCGCGTCAAGCGGGACATCGCGTTTGACCTGCTCGGCGCAAAGTACTGCTCGGTGAGCGAAACGGCACAGCAACTTGGTTTCTCGGATCCGACTGTGTTTTCACGAGCCTTCCGACGATGGACCGGCCAATCCCCTCGGATTTCCGGCGCGCATATAGAGAACAGAAACAATGACAATCAGCATAATCGTGGGTCTCTTGTCGGCTTATTTCCTGCCAAAAAGTTCGATCAAATTCGCCGGTTGGCAACAGAAGATCTTCGAAACGCAGCTTGCAATGTTCGAAAGCTACGGCATGAAAAGGAAGATCATGTTTCTGGTTGGTCTTGCAGAAATGTTCGGCACCGTCTGTATCTGATTCTAGGGATTCTGGCTTGGCCCACTTGGGGGGGCGCACTTTTGGGAACTTCCACCGGCGCTATCGTTTGCCATCTGGTGTTCGACACTTGGAAAGATGGTGTTCCGCCATGACTACAGCGGCTCTGTCCATATTCGTGCTTTGGCACAGTTGGAGCAGCATCAGTTTGGTCTTCACGTAGATCGCTCAAGTTAAATCGGCATTCCCAAATGAATTTTTCAGATGACGGCATTTGAGAACGCTACCGTTATAGATGTCCGCCGGAATGGTAGGAGAGAGCCGAAAGCGCCAGGAGGGCTGATCCACGCCAAGGTCTGGAAGGTCCCGCATCCAGTAAACTCTTCCCGATAAAAATGCTGCGTGATTCACGAATGGCCGAAATTGCCGCCGCGCTGTGTCATGGAATTTCGTGCTCATGCAGAAATATTTACGCTGCGTGCGCACGCAGCGAGAAAATCGAATTCTCAGAGAGGGCTCAAACCGGATATTGTAAAGTTTTATTTCGATGTAGGATGTATGCTCGAAGCCTATTCGGTCAGTTTGACAGCTTCGCCCAGCTCCTGTACCAAGAACCGCTCGAACGCCTCGAGGTTGACAGGCTCGAACTGGCCAAATCCCTGCATCCAGACGGATGCGCCACGCAGGGCGTCGGGTTCGAGTTTGCACCACTTAACGCGCCCGCGCTTTTCCTGGCTGATCAGGCCTGCGCGGGTGAGGATGGTCAGATGCTTTGAGATTGCGGCCAGCGACATCTCAAACGGGGTTGCCACGTCGGTCACGGCCATGTCGTCTTCGAGCAACATGGACAGGATCGCCCGACGGGTCGGGTCGGCAAGGGCGGCAAAGACTGTATCCAGAGGATCCGACATGCCCTTGTCTTACTAGGCTGCGTCCGTTTGGAAAAGGTGATTGCGGCAGCGCCTGGGCGGAATGCAACGATCCGAGGGCAAGCCGCTCGAACATGAGGTTGTGCCGAACTATCGATCAAGGAGAATCGGAAGCTTCTCGCAGCGTGGGAATAGGCAAGTTTTCTGAGTTCGGAGCGATCGCTGCGGTTCTCCGCGTCGTTCCCTGCCGACGCGTGCGCGGCAGGGAACGGCGAGTTGTCTGATCAGGCGGCGATTGCCGGTTGTTGGTGGCCGCGCGCGGTTCCATGGGTTTCTGCGACTTTGGCGGCAACGATGCGGGCGGTCGCTGCTGAGAGGGTCCAGCCAAGATGGCCATGTCCGGTGTTGTAAAACACGCCCGGCGCTTGACCGGTTCCGACGCGAGGCAGCATTGATGGCATCATGGGCCGCAGGCCAGCCCATGGCGTCACGTTTTCGGTCGATATGCCGGGGAAGTGGCGTTCGCACCACTCGGTCAGCGGACGTATGCGGTCGGCGCGAATGTCACGGTTGTCGCCGTTGAACTCGGCAGTTCCGGCAATGCGAAAACGGTTGGCGCCAAATCGGCTGGCCACGATCTTGGAGCGATCATCCAGCAAGCTGATCCAGGGTGCAGCAGCCTGACTTTCCGCGTCATCAAGGTTGACGGTGACCGAGTACCCTTTGACAGGATAGATATTGACGCGATCCCCGAGTTGCTGGGCAAATCCTCGGCTTTTGATACCGGCGCTGACAACAACCGCGTCAAAGATTTCGTCGCGACCTGCCTCGGTCACACGCACGACGCCGTTCTCTGCAGAAAGGCTTTCCACCTCTGCGCCAAAACGCAATGTTGCACCGCGACGGGCGCAGGCGCGGGACAGACCCATCGTGAATTTGTGGATGTCACCGGAGCTGTCGGATTCAGTCAGAAACCCGCCAACGAAATCGCCATGCAGGGCCGGTTCGACGTCGCGGATTTCTTCGGGTGCGATTTCGCGGCGGGTAAGGCCACCTTCGGCCAGCAGGGCATTGACTTTGCGGGCATGCGCCAAGTCGCTTGCGTGATCATAGAAATGCAGGATGCCCCGACGTTCCAGATCGAAATCGATACCTTCGCGGTCGGCCATTTCAAACAGCACGGCGCGGGCGGCAATGGCCAAACGGACAGTTTCGACCGTGTTCTGCTTGTAGCGTGGGATGTTTGACAGAAACTCTGCCATCCAGCGCATCTTGTGCAGGGTCGGGGCGGGGTTCACCAACAGCGGCGCGTCCGCCTGCAGCATCCATTTCAGACCCTTCAGGACTGTGCCCCACTGGGTCCAGACCTCGGCGTTCGAGGCGGACAACTGGCCACCGTTGGCAAAGCTGGTTTCCATCGCGGCATAGCGGTGGCGGTCAAAGACGGTCACCTCAAAACCGCGATCCAGCAATTCATAGGCGGTGGTGAGGCCGGTCACACCGGCGCCGATAACGGCAACTTTGGTCATGGACATGCTCCTTGCACGTGCGGCGTCTGCCGCGTGCCCCCTCCGTGCATGGAACCTGAGAGCTTCGCCCGATATCCGGGCTTTCTCCTACGGTGGGCCTTTCGAGCCGCTTTCCGGAGTGTTTCAGCCATACCGGTCCTTGGACCTGAGAGTTTCCGGGGCGGTTGCTCCTTCGGCGGCGGTGTAACCCGCCTTCTCCCGGCATAGCCTTCACTATGTCGCGGCGTTTAGGTGATCAGATTGATTCGCGCAACTGATTTGAGCGATGCTCTGTGCGCCATCGGTATCGGGTTGGCCGAAGGTGCGAGGTTTAGTATAGTTCAAGGGTTGAGCGGAGGCAGATTTGATCCTGTTGAGGTCGCGCGAAGCATGGTGCGCATCTGTGCACGTGCCTTGCCATAAGCCACGCTGACTTGCCGCCACTGAAGTGTCATATCCGATTGCGTTTCACCGCCGAACCGCGCGGCACCGACGCCGGCGAGGGCGGTGTCCAGTTGTCGGAAGTCGGCAGTATCGCCTGCTGGAACAAATGATTTCCAGTGATCCATCTGGATCATCGCTGCAGAGAGATCCTGATCTGCAATCGCCGCAAGCACGGCGCGATGGGCGTATCGTTCTGAGCGGTGCCAGCGGTCGCGCAAGGCCTCAATTCGGCTGCTGATGGTTGGCCGGGCCCATTTGCCGACGCCCCAACCGATCGCCAGAGCCAAAGCCGCCAAGGCGAGCCATTCCGCAACATCGGCGGGATCGGTCGGTTTGGGCGGTGCGCCCGTCACCGTCAATGTAACCTCGGGCACCGATGCGGTTTCGATCTTGCCGCTCTCCAGATTGAACCAGTCTATGGAAACGTCTGGGAGAACCAAGGTGCCATCGGTCTGTGCCACATAGGTTGTGATCTCTGTGCGGGTGCCTGACAAATCGCCCCTGTTTTCGGTTTCTGTGACGACCGGGTCCTTGGGATAAGCACGCAACGCGGTGCCCGGGCTTTCGGGGGCAAGCTGCGGGATCAGGACCGGAGTTGTACCGTCGATGTGTGCGATCAGTGTTCGGGTGATCGCATCGCCCACGGTCAGTTCGCTTTCACCTTCGATTTTCTGTTCAAGCGTGAAACCATTGGCGAGAACAGGCGGCGACAGGCTCTCAGCACCCGCCGGAAGGGACGCCACGAACCTGATGTCGGGGAGCGGGGCAGAAAAGGCGATCGGATCGGTGCTGCCGGGATCGGCATAGGTGATCGCAGCCTCGCCCGCAGGCAGGCGATAGTCACCGGGCGCCAGCGGATACAAGCGATAGGCGCGCTGTACACCTGACCATGTTTCCCCTTCAATCCGTTCACTGATCGGGGTGGTGGCGCGCTCCGGCAGACGCACCATCAGCGAAGGAACCTCGAGTGTCGGAAAATCCGGTGAGCTTGGCATCCACGTTGGTACGAGCACCTTTATGCGCAAGACCAGCGGTTGGCCGACGATGACCGAGTCGTTTTCAAACTCGAAGCTGATTTCGGGCTCTTGTGCGATGGCAAAACCACTCGCAAAAAACAACAGGATAAACGTTGAGGCAAGCAGCCGGATCATTGCGGTCCCCCGCTGTTTTCCAGAACAAAACGGCTGCGCAGGAAATCCCCCATATCGGTATCGATGCTGTCGATCCACTGCTGCGCCGTCTGGGGTGCGCTGTCTTCGGTCGGGGCCTCGACCTGAGTGTCGGCACCGCGTTGGGATTCGTTGTCAAAGACCACCTCGTCGGCACCAATCCCGCTCGCTTCTCCGGTGTCGGATTGCTCCTGCGCGGTCTCTACGTATTCGACGATGGCCCAGGCAATCTCGCGGTTTCTTTCGGCCTCCGGGAAATCCGGTTGCCGTTTCAGCGCCTCTTCAAAGGCCCGTGCGCCGGGGCGATACTCGCGGTTTCGGATGCGCGACAGCCCTTCGGCAAAGGCAGCATCCGCCGTACTGATCCCGGCAAAGGTTTCGGCGGCCTCGGCGTATTGACCGGCGCGCATTTGCGCGTGTCCACGCCACATCGGATCCTCAAACAGGTCTGCCGCCCATGCGTATTCCTTGTTTTGATACGCCAGATGACCTTGCTGATCCGCGGTCAGGAACCAGTCTTTCCAGCCTTCAGCTTGTCCAATTGTTGGGACCTGAAAACCAAAAACCAGCAGCACAACCGCGCTCCACCGCATGGTCCAGCCGCGACGGAACCACAACAGGGCCAGCATCGCTGCAGGCCAGAGGAACCACCAGCCACGATCCTCCCATTTTAGCCGTTCATCCGCCAGTAACGCGGCCTTGTGGGCCGATCGCAGGCTACGTTCGATGCGGTCTATGTCACTGTCATCGGCGCTGAGGGGAACGACGGTGACATCGTTCAACCGGTCCAGTTGTGACGGAATTTGCCCATCGGGCAAAGTGACCAACATGACAATGGGTGGCAGTGGCGTCTCGGCCGAGCCTTGGAACGCGGCGATGTCCGCCGGGTTCAGATCATCCAGTACAAAGAGTATGGCGCCCGGCGTTTCGGTTGTTTCGGCGATCTCCAACGCGAGCGCCAGAGCGGCGGCCGGATTGTCCCCGTCCACAGGCATCACCGCCGGGTTCAATCCCTGCAGCAGCGGTTGCAGTATGTTTGGGTCTTCGGTCGGGGGGGAAACCCTGTGCGCAGAACCAGCATAGGCGATGAGAGCGGTGCGCGCCCCCGCACGTTCGTTGATCAGGTCGAGGATCTTGAACCGGGCGCGTTCCAGCCGGGAGGGCGCAAGATCAGTCGCTTCCATTGATTCCGTAACCTTCAGCGCCACGACAAGCGGAGCGGTTTCCGACACCAGCGGATTGGGGATGCGGCTCCAGCTTGGTCCGGCAGCGGCGAGAGCCAAAAGCGTAAGGCCAGCCGCCACTCCGTCAATCGGATAGAACCGGCGCGTGCCCGCATCGCCAACCTTTAGCGCGTCTGCCAGATGGGGGGCGATCTCGACGGCCTCGAAATCGCTGGCGGCCTTGCGCCGGCGGGCCAGATACCAGAGTGCTGCAACGGCCAGAAGGCCGAGCAACCAGAGTGGCCTCAGGAAATGAAAGGCGTCCAGCGTCTCGATCATGACACCCTCCGTCGTGCTCGGATGGTCAAGAGTGACAGGATGCAAAGGCCGACCAATAGCGCCGCACCCGCCGCGATCCAAGAAAGGTTCTCGGTTGGTCGAAAGCTGGTGCTTTGGGTGATGCGGGGTGCCATTTCATCGATCTGCGCATAGATATCGCTCAGCGCTTTGGCATCATCGGCAAAGAAGAACGCGCCACCCGTGCGTTTCGCGATATCCTCAAGCGCTCCGAGGTCCACCTTGTCTTCGCCCGATGCCACCGGGTCGCCGACACCGATGGTTTGAATGACAACACCGCGATCCGCCGCAATTGTGGCAGCGTTGATCGGGGTCATGCGGCTGCTGGTGTCGGCCCCATCGCTCAGCAGGATAATCAGCCGCTCGTCAACCTCGCTTGCCTCGAACGTGCGCACCGCAAGCCCGATGGCGTCACCGATTGCCGTATTGGGACCCGCCATGCCCACCTGTGTCTGATCGAGAAAGCCATCCAGACTCTGCAGGTCTTCGGTAAACGGCGCCTGAACGAACGCCTTGGTCCCAAACACGATCAACGCCATCCGATCACTGTCACGCGCGGCGATGAACTCTTTCATCACTGACTTCACCGCGTCCAGGCGCTGTTGCCGTTCTCCGTCTTCTCCGACGAAATCGCGTTCGTCCATCGAACCCGAGATATCGAGCGCCAATACGATGTCGCGTGCCGATTTTTCGATCACCACAGGTTCCCCCGACTGCTGGGGTTGGGCGAGGCCCAGCACAATTAGCGCCCAGATACAGATTGCGGCCCCCATCTGAAGCCACCCGCGCCGCAACACCGTTGCACCGATAGAGGGCGTTTCGCCTGCCGCTTCGGTCAGCATGCGAAAGAACGGTACTCGGATCGCAGCAACCTGTTCCTTGTGCGGCGGCATGAAACGCCAGATCAGCCAAGGAGCAGGGAGGAGCAGCAAGAGCCAGGGATGTGCAAACGTGATCATGTTTGCGGCTCACGCAATGCGGCGTCGTGATTGGAAATCCACTTCTGTGCAAGTTCCGCGAGGCCGGGTTGCGTAGGTACATCCCGGTAAGGCGCGGCGGCGAGCACACGGCCCGGACCGTCGGAAAATCCGTCCCCCGGCAAGGTTCGATCTAGAAATGCCAACCAGTGTTCTCCGGTCAACCCGGCAACATCCTCACGCGGAAAGGCGGCGAGAGCGGTGCGCCGGATGATCTGTGCAATACGGGCCGGGTCATCGCCTGCGTCGGACAATGCAGCCAGTGCAGCGCGGCGATAGGCATTGGCACGATGACGACGCAGGCCCTTCCGGATGAGCAATAGCAAACCGGCAATCAGACCAAATGCGAGCCAGATCCAGCCGACGGTCTGCGGCATCATCGAGATTGGCAGAGGTTCGGGTGCCGGTTCCAGCAGGTCGAGCAATTGCACGAGGTTCAGCCCATCCAGATCGCCGTTCATCTGGTGCGTCCTGTCTGGCCAAGTAACAGCGACAGCTGCTCAAGCGCGGGTTTTGTGGTGGTCAGCGGCAGGAAGGGCAGCCCGTATTTGCGGGTCCAGTGATCAAGTTTTGCCAGCCGGCCGCGCGTTACGGTTTCGATCCGCTCGCGCACCGTGCCATCGGCCGCGTTGATCTCGGCCTGTAACTCGCCATCGGAAATGGCGATGCGGAACCCTTCGGGCAATGCGTCGGCCAACGGATCGGCCACGCTAAAGAGCAGCACGTCGTTGTGTTGGGCCAGCGACCTGAGCAGCCGTTCGGTTTGATCGTCAATGCCGTCAAAATCAGAAAAGACCAGTATCAAATAGTTGGTCTTGGCAATCCGCCCTGCCGATTTGAGGGCCGCGCTCAAAGATCCGGGTTCCGGGACTGCCCGTGCTGCATGCAGGCGTGTGTTTGCATCTGCAACCGAGGCCAGAATCCGGTGCACGGCGGCAGTCGAACGCACCGGGCGATGTTCGGCAATGGCATCGTCACCGAAGACCAGACCGCCGACGCGATCCCCCTGCGCCAGCAGTCGATGCGCAGCAAGCGCTGCGGCCTCGGCGGCAATCACCGATTTCATATAGACGCGACTGCCGAAAAACATCGACATCCGTTGATCAACCAACAGCAGGGCGGGGCGGTCGCGTTCTTCTGTATAGACCCGCACATGCGGCTCGCCCGTGCGTGCGGTCACTTTCCAGTCGATGGTGCGGATATCGTCGCCCGCAAAATAGTTGCGCAGCTCTTCGAAGTTCAGACCACGTCCGCGCAGCTTTGAGGCATGGCGTCCGTTCAGAACCGATTGTGCCGGTTGCCGGGGCAACAGGCTCAGCCGTCGCGCCGGACCCGCCAGTCGCAGCAACTGGCGCAGATCCACGTGGACGCGCGGGTCGTGATGGCTTGCCGTTGTCTGGGCGGTCTTGGTCATGATCCCTCTTGCGCTGCGTCTAGGGCAGCGCGACCAGCTTGATGATCTCGTCGGTTATGTGGTCATTGACCTTACCATCGCCTTGCGCCTCGTAGCTCAGGGCGACGCGGTGCCGGAACACGTCATGCGCAATGGCGCGCACGTCCTGCGGATCAACATAGTCGCGGCCAGCCATCCAGGCGTGGGCACGGCTGCACTTATCAAGGGCAAGCGACGCTCGGGGGCTCGCACCGATTTCGATCCAGTTGCCCAATTCCTCGCTCAGCTTGGCTGGGGTCCGCGTGGCATAGACCAGATCGGCCATATAGCGGTCCATTGCGTCCGACACATGGATCTGCCCGATCTCTGCCCGCGCATCAAAGACGGCTTGCTGCGCAATGACCGGGGGTTTCTCTTTCTTACCTTGCGCTGGCGCATTCGCCGCTTGTTCTTCGCCGCGCACCAGCCGGATCACTTCAACCTCGTCCTCGACCGGAGGATAGGTGATGTTCACATGCATCAGGAACCGGTCCATCTGGGCCTCGGGCAGGGGATAGGTGCCTTCCTGCTCGATCGGGTTCTGGGTTGCCATCACGATGAACAGCGGCTCCATCTTGTGGGTGGTGCCAGCGACGGTGACCTGCCGTTCTTCCATCGCTTCCAGCAACGCCGCTTGTACCTTTGCCGGTGCGCGGTTGATCTCGTCAGCGAGCACGATGTTGGCAAAGATCGGACCGGGGTCAAAACGAAACTCGGCCTTGCCTTCGCTTTGCACATAAACCTCGGTGCCGGTGACGTCAGACGGCAGTAAGTCGGGCGTGAACTGGACGCGGCTGAACTTGGCATCCAGATTTTTCGCCATGGCCTTGATGGCGCGGGTCTTGGCGAGACCGGGCAAACCTTCGACCAGCAGATTACCGTTCGCAAGGAGCCCGATGATCAGCCGGTCGATCACGTCGACCTGCCCGATGATGGATTGGCCCATGCGGACTTTCAGATCGAGAATTTGATCATGTGCGCTCATCCGCGACTCCCGGTGGTTTTCATTCTGAACGGGTGTGTCAATTTTGATCGTGACACCCGAAAGTTGTGGTGACCCTAGCGGTTCCAATTTTGATGCGAAAGGGGGGTATCAGGCGTGCTGCACCCTAGTCGAAACTGACGAACGATTTGGCGACATCGCGGTCATAGCGCCCGCTCGCGGTCAAAAGCTGCTTGGTATAGTCCTGCGTCGGGGTGCCGGAACGCAACTGTTCGGTTGTTACCACTTCGGCAAAGCGGCCTCGGTTCATCACGGCAACCCGTTCGCACATATGCGCAACAACGGCGAGATCATGGCTGACCATGAGATAGGTCAACCCGCGTTCCCTCTGGATACGTCTCAGAAGGTTCAGGATCTCGGCCTGCACCGACACGTCAAGCGCCGAGGTCGGTTCGTCGAGCAACAAAATCTCGGGTTCAAGGATCAGCGCGCGGGCAATGGCAATCCGTTGCCGCTGGCCGCCGGAGATCTGATAGGGATACCGGAACCGCATCTCGATCCCGAGGCCCACTTCTTCAAGCGCCTTGAGAACCCGCGCTTCGCGCTTGTCCATCCGGTGAATTTCGAGCGGCTCCATCAGAATGTCGTTGATGGTGTGACGGGGGTGCAGCGAGCCATAGGGGTCCTGAAACACCATCTGCATATGTTTCGCGGTGTTCCGGTCGCGGCGATGGCCGAGTTCGTTGCCGGCAATTCGGATTGAGCCGGTCCAGTCCTGCGTCAGCCGTGAAATCGCACGCAAGACCGTTGATTTACCAGAGCCGGACTCGCCCACCAGACCAAAGGATTCACCGGCCTCGATGCGAAACGATACATCCTGCACCGCGCGCAGTTCCGAACGACCATGCCCGAAGGTGACGTTGAGATTGCTGACTTCAATCACGCGCGATCATCCCTGTTGCCATGCCGGGTCGCGCTGAAGCACCGGCAGCATTTCCTGTGGTTCGTTCAATTCTGGTACGCAATTCAGCAATCCGCGGGTATAGGGATGTTTGGCCTCAGACAGGCGTCCGGCCTCGATCACCTCCATCACCCGGCCCGCGTACATCACCAGAACCCGGTCACAGAATGACGCGACGAGGTTCAGATCGTGGCTGATCAGAATCAGCCCCATGCCGCGTTCGCGCACCATGTCATCCAGCAGCGCGAGAACCTGCATCTGCACCGTAACATCCAATGCCGAGGTCGGTTCGTCCGCGATGATGATATCCGGGTTCGGGATCAGCATCATCGCGATCATCACCCGCTGCCCCATGCCGCCCGACACCTGATTAGGGTACATTTCGTACACTTTTTCCGGTTCACGGATCTGCACGGTTTCCAGCATCTGCATCGCACGGGCGCGCGCCTCGCGTTTGCTGGCCGAGGAGTGCACAAGGAACGCCTCGGCGATCTGATCACCGACCTTGACCACCGGGTTCAGGGAATAGCGCGGGTCCTGCATGATCATCGAAATGCGCGCACCGCGAATAGCGCGCATTTTGCGTTCGGATGCCGTCATCAGATCGATGCCGTCAAACTCCATCTTGTCGGCCGAGACGCGCCCGTTGCCTGCCGACAGGCGCAACAAGGCGCGACCGGTCTGGGATTTCCCTGAACCGGATTCGCCAACAATTCCCAGCCGTTCCCGGCCGAGATCAAACGACACCCCGCGCACGGCCTCGACCGGCCCGCGATGGGTTTCAAACGTGACCCGCAGGTCTTTGACGGAAAGCAATGGTGTCATGTGTCAGTGTTCTTTGGATCAAGGGCATCACGCAGACCGTCGCCCAACAGGCAGAATCCAAGGCTGACCACAAAAATCGCAATGCCCGGTACCGTCGGCACCCACCACTGATCCAGCAGCAATTGTCGCCCGGTCGAGATCATCGCGCCCCATTCCGGCAGGGGCGGTTGCGCACCAAGACCCAGAAAACCAAGGCCCGCCGCCGTCAGGATGATCCCCGCCATATCCAGCGTCAGCCGTACGATGACCGAGGACAGGCAGATCGGCACCACATGCCGGCGCAGGATACGAAATGTCGAGGCCCCTTGTGACTGGGCGGCAAGAATGAACTCTGCGTTGCGGATGGTCAAAACCTCGGCCCGTGCGATCCGGGCATAGGGTGACCAGGTGGTCAGGGCGATGGCCAGGACTGCGTTTTCAAGCCCTGGACCGAGGGCCGCCACCAAGGCAAGGGCCAGGATCAGGCGCGGGAAGGCCAAAAAGATATCGGTGATCCGCATCAGTACATTGTCGACCCAGCCTCCGAGATAGCCGGCAATGGTGCCAATCGCCAAACCAATGGGAACGACGATGACCGAGACCAGCCCGACGATATAGAGCGTGATCCGCGAGCCCCAGACGATGCGGTCGTAGATGTCTCGCCCCAGTTGATCGGTGCCCAGCCAATGTTCGGCGCTGAACGGCTGCAGGCGGTTTTGAAGGTCGGGTTCCAAGCCGTTGCTTGACGTCAAAAGCGGGGCAAAAATAGCCATCAGAACCAAAAGCAGAATGATCACGAGGCCGGTCATTGCGATTGGATTGGCGCGAAACGCCAGCCAGCTCAGATAACCGCGTTGGCAGCGCGCCTGAAGTGTCGATTGCGGGGCAGGTGACATTAGCCAGCCGCGCAGCCCTCCATTGGTTTGGGGCGATGTGCTGTCGGTCATGAGCGCGCCCTCGGGTCGACGAGTTTATAGAGCAGGTCAGACAGCATGTTGATCCCGACGAAACAGGTGCCGACGACAACAGTGCCGCCAAGGACCGCGTTCATGTCGGCGTTGAACAGCGACGTTGTGATGTACTGGCCAATGCCCGGCCATGAAAACACCGTCTCGGTCAGAACTGACCCTTCCAGTAGCGAGGCATAGGTCAGCCCGATGATGGTGATAAGCTGTACGAGCACATTACGAAACGCATGGCGCCAGATCACTGCGCCTTCGCTCACGCCTTTGACGCGGGCGGTCAGGATGTATTCCTGATTAAGTTGATCGAGCATGAAACTGCGCGTCATGCGCGCAATATAGGCCAGTGCAAACGCACCCAGAATGCTTGCGGGCAGGATCAGATGCGACACTGCATTCCAGAAGATGTCCCATTCCCCGGCAAGGGCCGCATCAATCAGGATGAATCCGGTTTGGGTCTCGACGATCCCGTCAAGGTAGACGTCTAGTCGTCCGGGCCCTGCCACCCAGCCAAGTTTGCCGTAAAATATCAGCAAGGCGACCATGCCAAGCCAGAACACCGGGATGGAGTAGCCGATCAGGCCCAACACCCTGACGGCGTGGTCGATGAACCGTCCCTGATTGACCGCAGCCCAGACCCCCATCGGCACACCGATCAGAACTCCCATCAGGGTTGCGATGGTGGCCAGTTCCAAGGTTGCGGGAAAGAACCGCTTGATGTCTTCAAGCACCGGCCGCGACGTCATGATAGACGTACCCAGATTGCCATGGGCCAGCTCGCTCAGATAGCGCCCGTATTGCTCATAGATCGGGCGGTCGAGCCCCATTTCCTTGTACACGCGGTCATAGGTTTCCTGCGGGGCGCGATCGCCGATGATGGCAAGAACCGGATCGGTGGGCATGACCCGACCGATTGTAAATGTGATCGCGGTTAGCCCGACAAAGGTCAGAACCAGCGTCAGCAAGACATTTGAAATGGCTTTGAGAGGGCGCTGCAGCGACAGGGATGAGCCCGTCGCTGCAGCTGTAGTTGTTTCGGTCAAATCACCGGCCTATTTGGTGATCGTGCGATAGAAGATCAGATCAAAGGTCGCGCCCGAAACATAGCCCTCGACCTCTTTGCGCAGGACTGACTGCTCCGTCTGCTGGAACATGATCGCATAGGGCGAATTGCTCTGAAGGCCCTTCTGGATGTCCTGATAGAGCTTTTCGCGCGTGGCCAGATCCGGTTCGTTGCGGGCCGCGACGACCATTGCGTTCGTATCGTCATCCGCCCATGCGTTACGCCAGGCCAGAACGCCAGTCAATTTCGCCTCGGGGCGGTTGTCCGGGTTATGGGCAAAGGCGTCCAAGTTGGAATGCGGATCGACATAGTCCGGCGACCATTGCGCCAGGATCAGCTGATGCTTTTGCGCACGGTACATGGGCCACAGGGTCTTGCCCTCGGCAGTGGTGATGGTTGCCTTGATCCCGGCTTGCGCCAGATTTGCCTGCACAGACTGGGCGATCTCGGGATAGGGCGAGTCTGTCAGAGTGTCGATCGCAACTTCAAACCCGTCCGGATAGCCGGCCTCGGCCAACAGTTCCTTGGCCTTTTCCACATCCAGGGAGAACGGAGTTTCGTCATAAGACCCCCACAAACCCGACGGCCACGCAGCCTGATGCACCTGAAATTGACCCTTGAGGAAGCTGTTGGACATGCCTTCATAGTCCACCAGATAGCGCAGCGCCTCGACCACCTTGGGGTTGCCAAGGATCGGATCGCTGGAATTGGCCGCCATGTAGATCAGGGCCGCCTTGCGATCGGCCTGCACCTTCAGGTCTTCATTGCCAGAAACGCCTTCGATCTGATCGGGGGTCAGATTGCGCGCGAGGTCTATATCGCCCTTTTCGATCAGCAGACGCTGGGCCGAGGGTTCCGGCACATGGCGGATGATCACGCGTTTCACACCCGGTGCGCCGTGGCGATAGTCGGGGTTGGCTTCGAGCGTAACCAGTTCGTTGGCTTTCCATGCCTTGAGCACGAAGGCACCAGAACCGGCGCTGTTGGTCTTGAGCCACGCATAGCCCATGTCGCCATCGACCTCATGCGCCATGACCTCTTTCATGTCGACAATCGACGCGATGCCTGCGGACATTGCGTTCAGGACCAGTGCGGGCGAAAACTCTTCGGTGATGGTGATCTTGGCCTTGTCGCCATCGACCACGACCAATTCGTCGACGTTTTCAGGCGTCCAGCCGAACTGCGAAAAGATGAACGATGGGGTTTTGCCCAGCTTGATCACACGGCGCAGGCTGTAAACGACATCTTCTGCCGTCACCGGGTTGCCGGAATGAAAGGTCATGTCCGGGCGAATGGTGAAGGTGATGGTTTTGCCATCTTCGGAAATGTCCCAGCTTTCCGCGACACCGCCGACCAAGGTCTGCAGGTCTTCGGCCTCAAACATCATCAAGCGGTCATAGACGTTGGCGATGACCTCGCCGCCGGAGAATTCGAACACCTCCGCCGGATCAAGCGTGATGATATCGGCAAAATCTTTTGCCATCACAAACGTGTCTTTGGGTGGTGCGGCCTGCGCCGACAGGCTCAGGAATAGGGACGCAAGCATAGCCAGCGGCCAGGCAATCAATTGCCGTAATATGGTCTTCATCCTAGTAACTCCCTGTTTTTATGCCTGTTCTGCGGACTTGGGTAGCAAGTGTTTACGCGCCGGATACCGAGTCGATCTGTCAGGCCTACGCCCACCGTTGAGGATTCAGAGCCAATCGTCAATAATGCTGTCATTGTTTACAATGTACGGGAATCTACCGTTTTCGCGGGAATAGCCGTGCCTGCCAAACCCATTCAGGAGCCTTTGATGACCGAACTCGTTCCCGTTTTCGATGGACATAACGATACACTTCTAAAGCTCGAAATTGCCGCCCGTTTGGGCAGGCCGCTGACCTTTGCAGAGCCTAATCCCACTTTGGATATCGATTTGCCCAGCGCTCGCAAAGGCGGGTTCGTAGGCGGCTTTTTCGCCATGTTCACACCGTCGCATCTGGACAGGTTCGATGCGGCGTTTGATCCTGATGACCCTAGCAATTTCGATCAGATCGACCAGCCTGCGGCCTTGAATTTCACACTGGCAATGTTTGCGCGGATGAGGCGGCTTGCGCGTGAATTGCCCGAAGATCTGGCAATTTGTGAACATGCCCAGGATGTGCGGTCTGCGATTGGTCGCAATCGGATCGCCGTTGTCCCGCATATCGAGGGCGCGGAATGCATCGACACGGATCTCAACGCGCTTGAGATGCTTCATGCGGCGGGTCTGCGCTCGCTGGGGTTGGTCTGGTCCCGTTCCAACGCATTTGGGCATGGCGCCCCGATGGAGGCCCAGCCGCAGCTTGATCCGGGAAAGGGGCTGACAGACGCCGGATTTGATCTGGTTCGAGAATGTGATCGCCTTGGCATTCTGGTCGACCTGTCACACCTCACCGAGGCTGGATTCTGGGATGTGGCGTCAGCGACGAACAAGCCCTTAATCGCCACCCATTCGAATGCGCATGCGGTGTCGCCCAGTGCGCGCAACCTGACAGATAGGCAATTGTCTGCAGTGGCGGAATCCGGAGGGGTTGTGGGACTGAACTTTCATGTCGGGTTCTTGCGGGCGGACTGCAAGCAAGACAGGAACACGCCGATCGAACAGATGGTCCGGCATCTGGATCACATGGTTGGCATTCTGGGGGAGGGTGGCGTTGCCCTCGGATCAGATTTTGACGGCTGCCTGCTCCCGTGCGAGATCGGCGGTGTGGCTGGGCTGACCAATCTGGTGGCAGGTATGCGGGATGCGGGGTTTGGCGACGCGCTTATTGCCAAGATTTGTCACAAGAACTGGCTGGCGGCGATTGACAAGGGTGTGCCGACGCCCGCCGCGTGACGCGCGCAATTAGCCGGGGCGCGGGCCGGTGTCCAACGCTCCCAGACTTGGAACATCCAGTTCCCGCTCCAGCTTGCGGCGCATTGCGCGTTCATAGTCATCAAAGCCCTGCGCGACCTCAAGAAACGCGCCGGGACCATGCAGCACCTCATCGCGGTAGAACTCGATAAGCGAAATTTCGGCCTCGTATTCAGCGGCATTCACGACAAGACCATTCACGGTTACGCCGCCAAACGGAAATTCCGCGTAGGCGGCAGCCGGAGGGAACCCTTCGTTGTTCTCGCCGTCCCCGGCAACGTCCAGCGTGTTGAACAGGCAGTTTGGCGCGCGTGCGAGCAACCCGGCGCCATAACCAAGCGCATAACCGATTGCTGTGGGAAACTCGTTGTGGCTTCGTTCGGATCGCCCGATTGTGCTTGCCACATCAACCAGCGCCGCCTGATCGGTTATCAATCGCCAGTCGACGATTATCTCCTGATTATAGCGCCCGCTCCATTCATAGACGGCCAGCGCCACGGGAAGGTCGCTGGCAAAAAAGGCGCGCCGCACTTCTGGGGCAATCAGCGAGGCGGCAAGCCCGCTGCGCTGTAGTTGGTCTTCGGCCTCATCGACCGAAGACGACACGTCCATGGCAAGTGCCAGTGCCAACCGGCATTCGGCGGCCTCTGCGCCACCGGCAAGGGCCAATCCCAAGGCGGCGGCGCGGATAATCACCAATGGCCAATGTTTTCCATGCTTGTCCACGGTTCTACGGGCTCAAGGGCATCGCCGTCCTGTAGCAGCTCGACCGAGATGTTGTCGGGGCTGCGCACAAAGGCCATGCGCCCGTCGCGCGGCGGGCGGTTGATGGTGACACCGTTGTCCATAAGGTGCTGGCACATGTCATAGATGTTATCGACGCTATAGGCGAGATGCCCGAAATGGCGGCTGTCGCTGGGCAGCCCGTCGTCACCGTCCCAGTTGTAGGTCAATTCGACCGGGCATTCTTCCTGACCCGGCGCGGCCATGAAAATCAGGCTGAACCGGCCTTGCTCGCTGTCCATATGCCGGGTCTTTTTCAATCCGAGCAGTTCAAAGAACGCGATCGTCTTGTCCAGATCGGCGACGCGTACCATGGTGTGAAGATATCGGGTGGTCATATTGTTCTCCTTGCTGACTGGCACATTAGCGTATTCCGTCACGACGGCCAGTCCGGCCAGGAGGATTTTAGAATTTTGATCCGACGCCGAGCGACAACGAAACTTCGCGGGATGAGTATCGGCTAAAGTTTGAATCCTTGCGCCCGGTGCGCAGGCGCAGCGTCGGCACGAACCCGGCATAGTCATAGCGATCAAAGATCAGGGTCAAATCCCCGTAAAGCGACTTGTCCTTGCGCGGCACCGCGCCATTGAGGCTAAAGAGAAACTGGTCATAGTCCGTATAACCCGCGACCAATCCCATCGACAGGCGGGCGGGGCCGACGGCGCGGCCAAGTGTATAGCTGGCACGCATGGATACCGTCGAATAGGTGCCGTTGATGCTGACCGCATTCGCGTCCTGAAATGCCAGAGCAAGATTAAAGATGTCGCCATTTTCCAGCGCCTTGCCATAGTCCGCCCCAAGGGTCAGCACCCGCGCGTCATTGGTGGTGTAGCGCGCATTGTACCGGCGCTCGGCACCTGCGCGGAGGGCGAACCGCGTGTCGGGATCGGGCCGCCAACTGCGTGTGGCTCCCACGCGCGCAAAACGAAAGTTGCGTTCACCGCCATACCAGCTTTCTCCGAATGCCACGTCAAAGCTGGCCTGACCTCGGGTCGTTTCGGACCCCACTGCAAGCGCGTGCGACAGCGAGACGGCGGCATAGGTCGATGCGAAATCCGATCCGGTTGCATCCGGGGCGGTCGCCTTGGCGCTGCCTGACAGCGATACCCGTTCAACGTAGAGCCGCGCGCCCAGTGTGGTCATACTGTTCTGATCGACGTGCAGGCGATAGGTTGGCGCGATGTCCAGCGATGCGATCAGCCCGGACAGCGCCAAACCGGCACCAGCAATCGTACCCTCGTCAGGAACGCCGTCGATGATATTGCGCGAGGTGTCAGAGCCGTAGTTTACATTGTCCGACGGGCGCAAATCGGCACGCAGGCGCAGCGACCATGGATTGACCTGACGCAGCAGTTTGTAATCTCTGGCGACGAGCTCTTCATCCGCCTCGGTTGGTGCGTGGATCGCGGTGCGCCGCAGCCAGAGCTGTGACAGGCTGTATTGTTCGCCTTCAAACGCCATCCGCGCCGCAAGCTGTGCGGCCTCAAAACGGGCGGCCCCGGCATCCGCATAGCGATAGGCGTAGCCAGCAGCACGGCGGGCAAGTCGCGGGTCGTCCAGCCGCGCATAGCTGCGGGCAATGATGTAATAGGCGAGCGGGTCCTTTGGGTCGGTTTTAAGCACGGCCTTGGACAGTTGAATAGCGAGACCCGGATCGCCGGACTCCAGCGCATCAATTGCCAGGTTGCGAACCTGTGCTGCGTCAAGCTCAATCGGTTGGGCATGACTTTGAATTGCCGACAAGGCCGTCAGGCTGAGCAACAACCCCAGACAGAGGGCCATCTTCCGAAACAGGTGAGAGCTAGGCGGGGAGGAAGCAGCACACGGCATCGACCGACGCCTTAGTTGCTGCGCTCAAGTACAAACAATCCAAACTCTTCAACTTCGGACACGCCGCCGACATGGCCCGTGGCATGGAGCGCACCCGCAACCGAATTGGCATTGGACCCACCAAAGGCACCGCCATAACTGCCGGCTCCTTGCTGGCCCTGGGTAATGTCGCCGGAAAAGGACCCATCGGACTGAATGTCAGTTGGCGCGATCTCAAGCGCCTCGAGTTCCGTTCCTTGCGCTGCATAGGTGCGGTTATAGACTTGCCCCTTGACGCGCATGGTCGAGAAATCTGCGTCGATACGGGCATCGCCATAGACGCGCGCGGCCTGTCTCGGACGTACAGCGGGGTCAGTACCCGGTGGCACTGGCAGCAGCGCATCGCCGTTGTCGGGGAGGTTCATGAGACCCACATATTCACCGTCGTACCGCACATCAGCATTCGCGGCGTTCGCCGCAGGCACGGCAAAGCCGTTCGCGGAGTAGGTCGCGCCGCCGTTGTAGTATCCGTCCAACCCACCGGACACGACCACCACCCCCTGCGCATTGTCGATCGCGCGCGCGTAGGCCGTAGTGTGGGTATTCAGCGCATCGGGTTGCCGCTCAAAGGCCTGATACTGGCCACGGGGTGAGTCCAGCGATGCCACACGGTCGTATTCGACGGCCAAAGGCGTCCCATTAAACGCGACACCGGTCACCACAAGGCGCGGGTTGGTCGGGTCGGGCGTATAAGAGGCCGCATCCAAATCGCTTTGAACGTCTTGAGGGATCGGGCTTGTCGGATCGACGGGATCCGTACCGCCGCTATCATCATCAAGAAATGGATTGCCACCGCTGCACGCCGACAATGCTGCCGCGAGTGCGACACCAACTACAAACCGCTTCATCTGCCTCATCAACCTTTTGATTGGTCGTTTAACCCAGAGTCCGTCCGCCGCATTGAAAAGTCAACGCGTATACATGTCAAAGGCGATTAACGTGGCCAATGTGTGACCCCGATATAGCGGTTCACGCGCGCGAGATCACAATATACAGTCAGGTTCTCAACAGATTCTGCCGGGAAAGGATTCGCTATGCCGCTGTCACCAGAACAACAGGCCGAAATCGACGCGTTGCGGGCCAGTCCGCAACCCACCTTGCGCGCCGTCGCGCCGGGGATGGAAAAGCATCTTTACACTGCGCGTCCGGTTCTGGACCACGGGTTTGTCAGAGTGATCGACTATATGGGCGACGATGCCGCGATCTGTCAGGCGGCGCGGGTGAGCTATGGCAAGGGCACGAAATCGGTTCAGAATGACGAAGGGCTGATCCGCTATCTGATGCGGCACTGGCATTCGACCCCGTTCGAGATGTGCGAACTGAAACTGCACGTCAAACTGCCGGTCTTTGTCGCCCGTCAATGGATTCGCCACCGCACAGCCAACGTGAACGAATATTCCGCCCGCTATTCAATTTTGGACCGCGAATTTTATATTCCTGCGCCTGAACACATCAACGCCCAGTCCGAGGTCAACAACCAAGGCCGTGGCGATGTGTTGCAAGGTGAAGAGGCGGCGCGGGTGCTTGAGATCCTCAAGGCCGATTCCGCCCGCTGCTATGACAATTACGAGGCAATGATCTCGGGCGACGGGCAGGCGGGGCTGGCGCGTGAGTTGGCGCGGATGAACCTGCCAGCGAACATCTATACGCAGTGGTACTGGAAAGTGGATCTGCACAATCTCTTCCACTTCTTGCGCCTGCGGGCCGACGCTCACGCGCAGTATGAAATCCGCGTCTACGCCGACGCGATCTGCGAGATGGTTGCCGACTGGGTGCCTGCGGCCTATGGCGCGTTTGAGGACTATCGTATGGGCGCCGTCACAATGTCGTCCCAGATGGTCGAATGCCTGCGCCGGATGCTGAAAGGCGAGGCCGTGACCAAAGAGAATTCAGGCATGAGTGCACGGGAATGGCGGGAGTTCGAAGAGGTTATCGCGTGAACCCCTGATCTGAGTGTTTTCCATTGTCGGTTGCGTTTCCTTGCAGCTTTCGGGAGTGCCAGGGTTCGTGAGCCGATATGGAGCCTTCGTTTCAGCTGATTTTGAGCGGCGGGCAGGCGGGCAACCGAGTTTTGCGGTAGTCCATTGATCCTTCGTCCACACACTTGAATTTGCATTGGTTCGTTCTTACCCATTGAAGTAAAGCTCAAGGGAGATTTCCAATGCAAATCCAAGTCAATACCGACAACTTCATCCATGGTGACGAACGGGTTGCGGAGGTGGCAGAGCTGGCTGTGAAGTCGGATCTCGGTCACTTTGAAGATCGGCTGACCCGTGTCGAGGTGCATCTTAAGGACCAGAATGCGGATAAGCATGGGCCGGACCACATTCGCTGTACGATAGAGGCTCGCCCGCGCGGTATGGGGCCCATCGCGGCTCATCACGATGCCGCTGATATTCCTGCGGCACTCAAGGGCGCGGCAAAAAAGCTTCGCGCCCGTCTGTCCAGTGAGTTTGACAAGCACGACGCGCATCATTGAGGTTCAGAACAAAGCAGGACAGCGATGCTGTCCTGCAATACGCGGTTGAGTGAATTTGCGCGATGGTTCTGTGGGTTGCGCATACTAGAATGTTTGTCTTGTGCGCGGATGAATGGGATCTACTCTAGCGCGAGCGCGACTTCCGCGGCGTCGCTCCATGGGCGAAACCTTCGAATTTTATCGGTGATTCGGTCAGGAAACACACTGTTTCCTGATTGTTTGGGGTGGACTCGACTCAGGCAGACCGGGATTATCACTGCATTGGTGCGTATGCCTGTCGTGAGTGGTGGGCCATTTTCAGTAAGAAGTGTTGGCGGCTTGGGGTGTGTTGCGTACTTTGGTGTGCGGACCAGACAGGTCAGAACTCTGCGGTTGCGATGCGCCGCAAGTCGCCGACAAATTTCCTTTGCCGACGTGATAACGTGTTTGCGCAGTTGGGCGTTACACGTATTCCTGACAATACTGTCCGGCTCTAACGCGTCCCGTATCTGTGCCGGGACGCGGCGTTTTCTTGCATCGGGCTGTTCAGAGCGGCTTCAGGTTGGCGGCCATTTCCCGACCGTCGCGACCTTCTTCCAGATCATAATCTACCTTCTGATTATCAGCGAGGCCGGTCAGGCCCGACCTTTCCACAGCCGAAATGTGCACAAATACATCCTTGCCCCCGGTATCGGGCGCAATGAAGCCGTAGCCTTTTGTCGTGTTAAACCATTTCACGGTGCCGGTTGGCATTTCCCGTGTCTCCTTCTAATTTAAGTAGCGCCCCGAAATCGCGGAGGCTTTCTTTTGCGTACGCCCCTCGGCCCGTGATTGCGCCGACCAACTGGAACAAGTGCACGAAAAAAGAGTGTACTGTTTCCAATTTCGCATGACCCGATGAAAAATCAAGAAAAAGGGGCTGCAATTCGCCGGATTGACGGATATTTGCCCATCGAACAAGGAGAGTTGCCATGGTGCTATATGGGCTAAAGACCTGCGATACTTGCCGCAAGGCGCTGAAATCATTGGCCGAGGCGCGTTTTGTTGACGTGCGTGGCGATGGCGTTCCGACAGATGTCCTCAAACGTGCACATGCGCAATTTGGCGCCGCCCTGCTCAATACCCGGTCCACAACCTGGCGCGGGCTCAATGAAACTGAACGCGCGCGCCCACCGTTTGATTTGCTTGCCGACCACCCGACCTTGATGAAGCGGCCACTGATCGAAAACGGCGATCAGTTGATGCTGGGGTGGGGTGCGGATGTGCAGGCGGCCCTTGGCGTCGTCTAAGTCGATACCTATCTCACTGTCACGCACAGGAGGGCAAAGATGCGCAACGCCGCACTGACTTTGGGAATACTGGCCGGTATCGCCGGCATGTTTGTCGGGTTCTTCAGCTACGGCTATACCGCCGCGATTGAACACTGGGGCGAGATCGATGGGCTGGCCGTTCAGGTGAGCGATGTCGACCTGATCCGCACCATGTCAGTACTCGCACCGATGCTGGCCATTGCAGGCGGTGCAATGGCGCGGGCACGGGCGCTGTGGGGTGGTGTGCTGTTGATCCTGTCGGCGGGCGGCATGTACCACGCTTTTGGTTTCAATGTGTTCACCATGTTCCCGATCGCCTTTGCGGCGACCGCCGGTCTACTGGCGCTTGCCGCCGGTAAGCCGGATCAGGAAACAGCTCATTTCTGATCCCGTCCGGCCCTGAGGTGTCCTCAGGAAAGCCGCCCGATGAGCCGGTCAAGCGACAGCGGACCCGCCCCCTTGACCACGATCACCAGCAAAACCATCACCCACAATGTCCGTTGGTCCATGATCAGACTGCCGGACGCGGCATCAAACCATGCCCCAAGGGTTGTCGCATCCGTGGCTCCATGTCCGACGATATCGGTGGCGGATTGCATAATAATAAAGCCGATCATTCCGATCGACGCCAACCTGCTGAACAGGCCAACAAGGATCAGCGCGGGCAGGATGAATTCGGCCCAGGTTCCGAGCAATGCGACAGCCCAGTAAAACACCCCCAATTGTGAACTGTCATAGCTTGCCGCCTCCATGGCGCGCGGAAAAATCTGAACATATGCGCCGTCAGAGGGTGAGAAGATACCGAATATTCCACTGCCGACCTTTGTGAGCGCCGATTTCCAGAAGTAGATCAACAGAACGGCGGCAAACACAAAGCGCGCAAGTGTTGGCAGGATCAGGCCGGACTGGCGGTCCAGCCAATCAAACACGGCATTGTGCATCGAGATCAGCGCGGTCATGGGGTCAGTCCTTGTATGTAAGTGATGTGATCGCATTCCCGGTGAGAAGCAGGGTAAGCGGAGTGGTCATGTCAAAATCAGGTGCTTCGCCAGTGGCGGTTTCCAGCGCGGCACCAATGCTCTGCCCCCGAGCGAGGGCGTCGATCCAAGCCGCGCCGCCGGGAGGCAGCAAATGTGGTAACGGGTCGAATTCTGGTCTGGTGATCAGTACATCCTGTGCGCCCGGCGTTGGTTTTGGCGCGTCGGTTTCCGTATTGAACAGCCAGATGTCGTGAATTGGCCAGCCGGAACACACAATCCGGACCGAAGGTGCCAGCGAAACCCGCGAGGCGAGCAGAGCATCTGGTGTCAATTCCGCCAACGCTTCTGGCGCGATCGGGGTGTCATCGGCGGCGTGATACGAACGCCGCAACGCCAGCTCCAGACGCGCTACATCGGGCAAATACCCTAGGTGGGACAATTGCGGCAGCGTGCTGATAAAGCCGGGCAAGGCCTCGCCATAAAACATCATGACAGGCGATGTCGGCGGGTGAGCCCGGACGAACTGCCCTGCCAACCCGTCCATGTTTTCTTTTCCAAGCAACTTTGCCAGCACGGGAAAGCCAGTGTGCAAAGCCTCGATGAGCGAGACAACCATGTTGTTGCGATACACGTCAAACCGCGCGCCTGCGGGCCGTCCGGCGCTGTCGCTCAGTCCAACGGGGGCATTGAGGTCCGGCTCGGTCAACGCCTTGCGGAACAGGGCCTCGGATACCATGCTCACGCCACGACCCGGTTCAGCAAGGTGGCGGCACGCGTGGCTTCTTCGCGCAGAACGGGCCAGTCCGGTACATCATTGTCCCACTCCACCAGAACAGGGCGCGGACCCGATTGGGCCAGCGTATGATCCAGCAGCGCCCAAACCGGGTCGGCCACCGGGGTTCCGTGGCTGTCAATGAGCAGAGGCGCGCCATGGTCATCGGTATCTTCGTCATGGCCGCCCACATGAATCTCGCCAACTTCGCCAAGGGCAAAACCGTCGATATAATCCTGTGGCGTGGTATTCAGGTTCGTCGCCGAGACAAAGACGTTGTTGACATCAAGCAGCAATCCACAGCCAGTCCGCTGTGCCAACTCGGCAAGGAAATCGGTTTCGGACCACGTGCTTTCGTCAAAGGCCAGATAGCTTGATGGGTTCTCAAGCAGCATCCGGCGGCCAAGGACGGTCTGAACCTGGTCAATGTGATCAGCGATGCGTGTGAGCGTGGCATTGGTGTAGGGCAGGGGCAGCAGGTCGTTCAGGAATTCGGCCCCGTGAGTAGACCAGGCGAGATGTTCGGAAAAGCTCGCGGGGTTCAGCCAGCCAACAAGCTGCTTCAGCCGCGCCAGATGGTCCGTATCCAGCGCGCCCTCGCCACCGATGGAGAGGCCGACGCCATGCACGGAAACTGGAAATTGCTCGGACAGAGCGCGTAGCTGCGCCAGCGGCCGCCCACCATCGCCCATGTAGTTTTCGGCATGAATTTCAAGCCATTCAACCGCGCCGGGGGCATTGGTGATTTCGGTGAAGTGCTGAGGCTTGTAGCCGACCCCGACACCTGCTGGCAGTGATTTGGTCTGATTTCTGGCATCCAGCATGGCACAGGTATCCTGTAGGTGGGGCGGGCCGAAATCGGCCCACCCGAATGCGTGGCTTATGCAGGCAGATCGCGCTTGAGAGCTTCGAGCGAACCGTGGCGCGCGGTGCCGTCGGCCATTGCCGGCAGGTCCATGTCAGCACATTTGCCCGCGTCGACAAGCGTCCAGGCGTTGCCCTGATAATCTACGGTCGATGTACCCGCGCAGGTGGTGCCGGGGCCAGCGGCGCAATCGTTCTGACCGGCCAGCGAAACGCCATAGCACTTTTCCTTGGCCTGCGCGCTTGCTGTGTTGGCGGTTGCGGCGAGCGCGGCGGCAACGGCGCCTGCTACGGCCAGTGTCTTTGCTGTGTTGGACATGGTTTGTCTCCCTTGCATTGATAAACGTTATTGATCGGTGATGGTGGAACGATACGTGGTCAGCAGCGCGACGTGAATTCACGAGCCCGTGCGTCACGTCCCCGTCAGGCCGTGTTACGGCAATCGAGAGTGAAACCGTCCAAAATTGGGGGGGAATTGTCAAATGTTTCAATCCGGCCCGGTTTTCGGGGCCGGATTGTTACGCTTGGATCGCGAATATTACAGAAGATCCGGAGGCGTCGCCTCGTGTGACAGGGCCGCTGTAACATCTGCCAGCGCCTGAACGCTTGTGCGCTTGTCGCCCAGTCGGCGCACCGACACGGTCCGCTCTTCGATTTCGCGCCCGCCAACCGCAAGGATCACAGGAACCTTGCCCAGCGAGTGCTCGCGGACCTTGTAGTTGATCTTTTCGTTGCGCGTGTCAGCCTCTGCACGCACACCGGCCTTTTGCAGTTCGGCAATGACCTCATGCACATAGTCATCAGCCTCGGAGGTGATTGAGGCAACGACAACCTGACGCGGGGCGAGCCAGAATGGCAGCTTGCCTGCATGCTCTTCGATCAGGATGCCGATGAACCGTTCAAACGACCCAAGGGTTGCGCGGTGCAACATGACCGGGGTGTGCCGATCGCCGTCTGCGCCGATATAGGTCGCGCCCAGCCGTTCGGGAATGATGAAATCCACCTGCAAGGTGCCACATTGCCAGTCCCGGCCAATTGCGTCGGTCAGCACGAATTCCAGCTTGGGACCGTAAAACGCACCTTCCCCCGGGTTGAGATCATAGGCACATCCGGCGGCATCGCAGGCTTCTTTCAGAAGCTTGTCGGCCTTGTCCCATTGTTCATCCGTGCCGGCGCGTACCTCCGGCCGATCCGAGAACTTGACCTTGAAGCTTTCAAAGCCGAGATCGCTGTAGACGTTGGACAGGAAGTCGAGAAATCGCTTTGTCTCGGATTCGATCTGGTCTTCTGAGCAGAAGATATGAGCGTCATCCTGTGTGAAACCGCGCACCCGCATAATACCGTGCAGTGCGCCCGAAGGTTCATACCTGTTGCAGGATCCGAACTCGGCCATGCGCAGGGGCAGATCGCGATACGATTTCAGCCCCTGCTTGAAAATCTCCACATGGCAAGGGCAGTTCATCGGCTTCAGCGCGTTGACGGCCTTTTCCCGTGCATGCTCCTCGTCGACTTCGACGATAAACATGTTCTCCTGGTATTTGTCCCAGTGCCCCGAGGCTTCCCACAGTTTCCGGTCGACCACTTGCGGTGTATTCACTTCAACATAGCCGCCGCGAGTTTGCTGGCGACGCATATAATCCTGAAGCTGGGTGTAGATTTTCCAGCCGTTGGGGTGCCAGAAAATTTGACCCGGTGCTTCCGGTTGCAGGTGGAACAGGTCCATCTCGCGGCCCAGCTTACGGTGGTCCCGTTTCGCAGCCTCTTCCAGCATGTTGAGATGCGCTTTCAGCTTTTCCTTGTTCTGAAAGGCAACTCCGTAAATTCGCTGCAACATCGCGCGGTCACTGTCACCACGCCAATAGGCACCTGCGATCGACATCAGCTTGAACGCATCACCCGGCACCTGCCCGGTATGTTGCAGGTGTGGGCCACGACACAGATCCTGCCAATGCCCATGCCAATACATGCGCAGGGGTTCGTCGCCCGGAATGGCTTCGATCAGCTCGACCTTATAGGGTTCGTTGTTGGCGGTGTAATGCTTGATCGCACGCTCGCGATCCCAGACCTCGGTGGTCACGGGGTCGCGCTTGTTGATGATCTCTTTCATCTTCTTTTCGATCAGCCCCAAATCTTCGGGGGTGAACGGATCCTCGCGATCGAAATCATAATACCAGCCATTGTCGATCACCGGGCCAATTGTAACCTTTGTGTCGGGCCAGATTTCCTGCACGGCACGGGCCATGATGTGCGCCAGATCGTGGCGAATCAGCTCGTTGGCCTGCGCCTCGTCTTTCAGGGTGTGAAGCGCGATGTCGGCATCCACGTCGATCGGCCACGCCAGATCCCAATGCTGCCCATTGACGGTCGCACTGATCGCCTTTTTGGCCAAGGAAGTGGAAATATCGGCTGCAACCTGCGCCGCGGTGATACCGGCGTTATAGGATCGTGCATTGCCATCAGGAAGAGTGAGAGAGATTTGGGCCATCTGGGCCTCCTCGTCGGTTTGGCGCCCACTGAACGCCCGGTTGCGGGTTATGTATGTGCCGCCTATTTGGGGCGCACTTAAGGGCAAGTCAACCGGCTATTGCACGACATCGGGACTTGCTTCCAATGATGTTGGCCTTGATAGTCCGCGCCAAAAGCTTCGGGTTCGGCAGGCCGGGGCATTGGAAGCCTAAGCGCGGAGTTTCATGACATGATCGCAACGGTTCGCGCTCTCGTTACACTTGTGCTGTGTGCCGGGCTGCTGTCCTGCACGCGTCCGCCCGATCTGATTGGCATCGATAATGGCACCGAGCCGGTTCTCAGCGTGAGCGACGCCAGCCGCCAGAAGATATTCATTGCAACCACCCGAGAAGCGACCGAAGCCATCGGAGTCTTCTATTCGGGCGAGCGTGCTCCTGATCTGGGGTTGTCCTCGGTTGTAGTGTCGATCCCGCCGAGCCATCAGTCAGGCATGATTGAGCGGCCAACGCGGTTGCCTCCGGACCCCAGAACCGAATTTGCAGTGATCGAACCGTCCGTCTATGCCAACTCGGACTCATTTGTGGCGGGTCTCAATGCCGAACTCGCGCGGCGGGCACCTCAGGACCGCGACGTGCTTTTGTTCATCCACGGCTACAACAATACCTTCACGGATTCGGTCCTGCGGATCGCGCAGTTCGTCGAAGACACGAATTTCTCGGGCGTACCGGTGCTGTTTGCCTGGGCGTCCGCCGGGAAGGCATCTCACTATGTTTATGACCTCAACAGCGCGCTTGCGGCACGACCGCAGTTGCTGAAAACAGCCAGAATACTGGGGTCGTCACGCGCACGGGGGATTGATCTGTTTGCTCATTCAATGGGGTCGCTGGTGACGGTGGAAGCCTTGGTCGAGGCGAGCGTATCGGAGAGGCCATATACCTTTGACAGGGTGAACAACGTCATGTTCGCGGCCCCGGATATTGATCTTGATCTGTTTAAGACTCAGTTGAACCGTATGCAGGGCGACACTGGGAACTTCTTTGTGTTCGTGTCCAGAGATGACCGTGCTTTGATGGTCTCGCGGCGGATTTCAGGGGGTGTCGAGCGGGTCGGTGCTGCGGATGCGGCGGAGCTTTCCAGTCTTGGCGTTACTGTCATCGACCTAAGCGAAATAGACGACTCCGCATCGGGGACGCATTCCAAGTTTGCCGGCTCTCCCGAGGTGGTTCAGTTGATCGGCTCAAGCCTCGAAAAGGACAACTTTGACACCAAGGTAAAGCCCCCGACACTGGTCGAAGTGCTGAACGATGTGCCGGTCGTTCGGGTGCTTGTCCCGGATTAGGGCGTATCTCTTGTTGGCGTGGGGACATCCTGCCGGATGGCCTCGGAAAAACCTGGCTTCAACCCGTACGCGTTGGCGCGGCGGTCGATCCTGCCCAATGCCCGCAGATCCGAGATTGAATACCGCATGTCCAGCGCCTGTTGGTCATAGGCGTAGTCGGGCACATATCCGTTCGCCAGCAAGCGCCAGTCAAATGGCAGACCGTTGCCGATCGCCCGCATCATGCGCACCACGACGGTTGTACAATTCGTGGTCAGGGAATTGTAGAACGCGGGCTGCCGCGCCAGCGCGTTTGCATCGCGCACGTATTCGGTCAGCAAGGCCCTTGCTGTCTTTGGGCTGGTGTGCAGTCGAAACAGTTGCACGTCTTCGTCGCGAAAGTTCGACCGCACACCTACAACGTCGCGTTCATCCGCCGCCAGAATGATCAATGTGTTGGACTTGAACGCATCCGCGATCGGGGAAAATTTGCCATCCACCTCGCGTCGCACCTCGACAGACCACGCAAGGTATTCACCGTCCGAAAAGCCGAAGCTGACGATGAAATGAGCCATCAAGGGGCCTGCCCAGTAGGACAGGAACATATCCACTGTTTGCAACTTGCTCAGGTCATAACTGCGGGTTTCCCACTGAGGCGTCGCGTCGTGGGCGCCGTGCCAGTCAAAATTGCGCCTATTCTCAAGTGTGAGGATGTCGCCATCGATCTGCCCGGTTACCTGTCGGGCCACATCCGGCGCCCAGTTGCGATCGGCCGGGGGCGTAATTCCGCCCCACCAGAACAGAATCCCGGCAAACACCAACCCAAACAGACCGAGCACACCGACCCTGCGCCGCGTGAACAGACCCAGACAGACCAGAAAGCCAAAGAATGTAAACGCGCCGATCACATAGGGTTTCTGCTGTTCAGCGACCGGCCCGTGATACCAGAACGCCAGCGCGCCCCACAGGGTCGCGAGCGCAATAGCCAACAGGCACAGGATAATAGGGATGAGGCGAATGATCCGGAACATGGGCGACCTTTGTTGAATAAATGAAGCCTTACGAAGTCCGGCAAGTGGCGACAACCCCGCGAACCGCGAGGAACCTCTGACGCGCGGGGCCTTGCTCAATTCGGCATTTGCAGCCAGCGCCGCGTCGTGCATGATCGCCCAAACTTCGGAGGGACCATGACCGAGCCAGCCTATCTTGAGACACCGCAGGGGCGGCGCATCGCCTATCACATGACCAAGGGAAACGGGCCCTGCATCGTGTTCCTCGGCGGACTGAAATCCGACATGCAGGGGACAAAGGCGGTGCATCTGGAAGACTGGGCAAAGCGCCATGGGCAGGCTTTTTTGCGGTTCGATTATTCCGGCCACGGCGAATCCAGTGGCACGTTCGAAGAGGGCTGTATTGGTGATTGGGCAGAAGACACGCTGGCGAGCGTTACTTCCCTGACAGAGGGACCGCTGGTTATTGTCGGCTCCTCCATGGGGGGTTGGCAGGCGCTGCTGCTGGCCCGAGCGATTCCCGAGCGCATTGCCGGTATGGTCACTATCGCTGCCGCGCCTGATTTCACCGAAGACGGATATTGGGCCAACTTCACGGATGCCCAGAAACAGGCGTTGGAAACGGTTGGCCACGTGGAGTTGCCGTCGGATTACATGGAACCTTACATCATCAGCAAACGCATGATCGAAGATGGCAGAACCCGTCTGGTCCTGCGCCAGTCCTTGTCATTGCCGTTTCCGGTCCGCTGTCTGCAAGGCACCCAAGATACCGCTGTCAGCACCGAAACCGCGCTGCGTCTGCTGGGCCATGCCGATTGTGCCGACATGCGGCTGACACTGGTCAAGGACGCAGATCACCGATTTTCGGATGAGCCTTGTCTGGGGCTGATTGAGGATGCCGTCGCGGATGTGCTGCGCGGGGTCAGCTAGATGCGCAAGCTCGGCAAGATATTAGGCCGCATCATTGCCAGTCTTGTCGGGATCGTTGCCGTGATTTGGTGGCTTGGCCCCTACGAGCCTGTCGATCTTTCGGCAGAGTTCGAGCCGCGAAAGTTTGGCGAAGGTGTCCAAGTCTACTTTGAGAGCATCGAGTCAAGGTATCAGGATATCACGCCGGGAACCGAAAAGCGTGTTGTCTGGGCCGGGCAAAGCGAAACGCGTACGCCCATTTCGATCCTCTACCTGCATGGTTTTTCTGCCACCTCCGAAGAAATCCGCCCGGTGCCAGACCGTGTTGCACGGGAGCTTGGGGCAAATCTGGTCTTTACCCGGTTGCGCGGTCATGGGCGTGGGGGCGAAGCCATGGCCGAAGCGACCGTCGCGGACTGGATGTATGACCTCGCGGAAGGATTGGCCGCTGCGCGCGCCACGGGGGACAAGGTGGTGGTATTGGCCACATCCACCGGCGCGACGCTGGCTGCGGTCGCGGCAGTGAACCCGGACCTTGCCAGGGACGTTGCCGCAATGGTCCTGATCTCGCCGAACTTTGGCCTTCACGATCCGGCCTCAGCGTTGCTGACGCTGCCGGCCGTGCGGTGGTGGGGGCCGCTGGTTGCAGGCGAGACGCAAGCGTTTCAACCCCAGAATGACGCTCATGCGCGCTATTGGACAAGCAGTTACCCCACAGTCGCGCTGTTGCCGATGGCGGCACTTGTCAAAGTGGTGAGTGCGCTGGACTTTGGCGGTGCGCAGATGCCGGTGCTGTTCTATCTCTCAGACGATGACGCCGTGGTAAGCCCCGACATATCGCGCCGCATTGCCAACGATTGGGGCGGGTCCGCAACGGTTCATGCTGTAACGATGGGCGAGGGCGACGATGCGTCCTCGCATGTGATTGCAGGTGATATACTGTCGCCGGGGCAAACCGATACTGCGGTGGCGACGATACTGAACTGGTTAACAGAGCAGGGGATTAGATGATGGAACAACGGATCAGCCTCATCACGTTGGGTGTTCCTGATATGGATGCCGCCGCCGCCTTCTACGAAGCATTGGGCTGGCAGAGTGTGCCAGCTCAGGAGGGTATCATCGCTTATGATCTGATCGGGCAGACCCTTGGGCTCTATCCGTTGGAAAATCTGGCGCGTGATATGGGGCTGCCGGTAGACGATCTTGGGCACGGGGCAATGACGCTGGCGTATAACGTTCGCGACAAGCAGGACGTTGCTGAAACTCTGAATGCAGCAGAGGCGGCAGGGGCGACCATTCTCAAACCCGCCCATGATGTGTTCTGGGGCGGTCATATCGGGTATTTTCGTGCGCCTGACGGTTGCATCTGGGAGGTGGCGTTTAATCCCTATTCGCCGCTGGCCGCAGATGGGGCCTTTCGCTGGACCGGATACGAGTGATGCGTGCCCCACGCAGTATGCGGGGGCTGGAGAATCTGGGGCGTGTTCGGTTATCGCGCTACTTTTTCATGCGTGACTTTCTGTATTCCGAGATCGCCAACATGCACGAACTGAGCAACATTCCCGAGGATCCGGACCGCGTCATCGAAAACGGTCGCGCGTTTTGTCAGACGCTGATGGACCCGCTCGAAGAAACATTTGGCCGGATCGCGGTGCGCTCTGGCTATCGCTCTCCGTCGTTGAATCGGTTCGGAAACGAGAACCGGCTGAACTGCGCACGCAACGACAACCCGCTGGAATGTCACATCTGGGATCGCGGAGAGGGCGATCAGCGGATAGCGGGCGCCTCCGTGGTCATTCCGTGGTTCGCCGATCAATATGAATCCGGCCGCGACTGGCGGGATCTGGCGTGGTGGCTGCATGATCATCTGACGTATTCAGAGATTTGGTTCTTTCCAAAACTCTGCGCCTTCAATCTCGTCTGGCGGCCCGTGCCGCTGCGCCGTATCGACAGCTATATCGCGCCGCGTGGCCATCTGTTGGTGGCCGGGCAAGAGCCGGAAGAACCCCTGTCGCAACGCAAGGCCCGCTATGCCGATTTTCCGCAGTTTCGGGGGATTTCAATGCCTGCTGTAGCTAAACAGACTGATGCGTAGGGAATTTGTCGCGATCTACCGAAAGGCGGGTCAGTTGTAAAGCGCTGCGCGTTCTTCCTTGTCGATCAGGCGGATGGGTGCGCGTGGTTCGCCCGTCGCGATATCAAAGAACGGTGTTTTCTTCCATCGTCCCGACAAACGCGCTGCAGCCAAACGGGACATGATGCCCATGACCATCCGCCCGCCGTTCTTGTGCTTGGGAGGACCACCCGCCTGAGGCACAAAACTCTCTGCGGCCACTGGCCCAAAGACTGCAGGATCGTCCGTGTTGGAGAGCAATACAGTCACAAAAGCGAGGCCAGGACGGCTTAGCGTATTGAACATTGGTGTATTGCAGCATGCGGCGTACCAGCGAAGGGGCCCCTTCGGGCTGAGCCGCAGGATCGCAAGGTGTTCGGCGCCGGATGAAAACTGGATGGTGTCCGGGCTGGTCTGAAACATGTCGACACCGGTCTGTGCCGAGTCAGTATGCCCAAAGTACCGACCCGCTGCGCGACAGTCGCCGCAATGACAGACCAAGTGTACGCCGGTCTTCGGGCCAGCGGCCGCTACGCGCCCGCAGACTTTGCCGCAGGAACAGGAAAACCCGGTTTCGGCCATGCTAATCGCGCCTTATTCGGCGGCGACGTTGCTGTTGGCCGCTCGTTTGCTTTTGCTCGGAGGTGATGTCCGGCTGTTCGCGTCAATGAACTCCAGCACGAGGGGGCGAATGTTATCGCGCCACGACTTTCCTGCGAAGATACCATAGTGGCCCGCGCCGGGTTCAACATGACTGGCTTTCTTGCTGTCCGGCAAGCCGGTACAGAGGTCCAGCGCGGCGATACATTGGCCCGGGGCGGAAATGTCGTCCTTGGCACCTTCTACAGTTTTCACCGCAACATTGGTGATCTTGCCAATATCGACCGTGTGACCATCCACGACAAAGACGTTTCGCGCGATTTCGCGTTCCTTGAATATCCGCTCGACCGTGGAAAGGTAGAATTCTGCAGTCATGTCCATAACCGCGAGGTATTCGTCATAGAAACGGTTGTGCGCATCGTGTTCCGATGCCTCGCCACTCGCGACTCGCCCGATCTGTTCTTTGAATGCGCTCGCGTGGCGGTCAGAGTTCATCGACACAAAGGATGCCAGTTGCAGAAGCCCGGGATAAACTTGGCGCCCGACACCTGGATATTTGAAACCGACCCGCTGGATCATGGTTTCCTCGAGTTGTCCCATCGTGACGCGGGCGCCAAAGTCGGTGACCTCGGTCGGGGCCGCGTCCGGATCGACAGGCCCGCCGATCAGCGTCAGCGAACTCGGCTGCGCGTCCGGGTCCTGTTCGGCCAGATAAGCGGTCGCAGCCAGTGTCAGCGGGACCGGTTGGCAAACGGCGATCACGTGCGTTTCAGGGCCCATTTCGCGCATGAAGTCGACGAGATAGAGGGTGTAATCCTCAATATCGAATTTGCCGGCAGAAACCGGGATGTCGCGGGCATTGTGCCAGTCGGTGATATAGACTTCGCAATCGATCAGCAGCGATTTGACGGTGCTGCGCAGCAGCGTTGCATAGTGACCGGACATCGGTGCGACCAAAAGCACCTTGCGGGGTTTCGGTTCACGTCCGCTGACCTTGAAATGAATCAGATCGCCAAATGGGCGCTCAACGACGGTTTCGATGTCGACAAGATGGTCTTTGCCATCCTCGCAGGTAAAGGTTCGGATGCCCCAGTCGGGCTTGACCACCATGCGTTGAAAGGTGCGTTCTGTGACTTCGCCCCAGGCAGCCATCCAATTGATCGCAGGGTTTGGAATCATGCTGAAGATCGGATAGGATGCAAGAGCAAGGGCCGACGCACCCATCCACTGATTGGTGTTACGAGTCGCCTCCATCAGGTCGTAGGTCATCATGTAGCGCATTCGGGACTCCAAATATCAAAGACGATCCCAAACAGGATCGCACCGGTCGTCGCTTTGCCCCCCGAACCTGGCGACGTTATTCTGCACAGCAGCGAGATTACGAGGTATTCCTTAAAATGACAACCAAACAAGAGGGCGTAACCGACATTTCCAGTGAACATTTGGAGAGCTTTCAGAAAAACCTAGAGAAAATCGAAGATTTATCTCGGCGCCTGATGGAAGTCATGACTCATAAAACCGGCCACAATGCTGCGCTGGACGCCCCGAAACAGGATTTGTTTGCAAAGGCAGCAACCGCCTATTGGGCCGAGGCGATGCAGAATCCATCAAAGCTGATCGAGCAGCAGGTTGCGTATTGGGGGAAATCGCTCAAGCATTTTGCCGACGTGCAGGAGAACCTGGTCAAGGGCAAGCTTACCGCGCCAGCCGATCCGGGCCCGCAGGACCGTCGGTTTGCCAATCCGATGTGGGATCAGCACCCTTACTTCAATTTCCTCAAGCAACAGTACCTGATCAACTCAGAGGCGATCAAGCAGGCGGTCGAGAGCGTTCAGGACATGGACGACAAGGAAAAGCAGCGCCTGTCCTACTTTGCCAGTCAAATTGTCGACATGATGGCGCCGACGAATTTCTTTGCGACCAACCCGGATGCTCTGGAAAAGGCACTGGAAACAGACGGCCAGTCTCTGGTCGCAGGGCTTGAGAACCTGATCTCGGATCTCGAAGCGAATAACGGCGAACTTGTTGTCCGGCTCGCGGACGAGAAAGCCTTTGAACTTGGCGGTAACATCGCGACGACACCCGGAGACGTGGTCTATCGCAACCGTATGATGGAACTGGTTCAATACAAACCCGTCACCGACACCGTACATGAGATCCCGCTGGTCATCTTTCCGCCATGGATCAACAAGTTTTACATTCTGGATCTCAAGGCACAGAACAGCCTGATCAAATGGATCACCGAGCAGGGCTATACACTGTTTGTGGTCAGCTGGATTAACCCGGATGCGAAATACTCTGAGACCGGGCTGGAGGACTATATTCAAGACGGCTATCTGACCGCGATCGAAGAGGTCAAAGCCATCTGCAAGACCAAGCAGGTCAACGCCGTTGGCTATTGCATTGCCGGAACCACCCTGTCGATGACCTTGTCCTTGATGAAGCAAAAAGGGGACAAATCGGTAAAATCAGCCACGTTGTTCACTGCGCTGACCGATTTTGGCGATCAGGGAGAGTTCACACCGTTCCTGACCGATGACTTTATCAACGGTATTGAGGCGGAGGTCGACGAAAAGGGCTATCTGCCCTCCTATATCATGGCGCGAACGTTCAGCTATTTGCGATCCAATGATCTGGTCTACAAGCCGGCAATCCGCAGCTACATGATGGGTGAATCTCCGCCAGCCTTTGATCTGCTCTATTGGAATGGCGACGGCGCCAACCTGCCTGCCAAGATGGCCAAGCAATATCTGCGCGGTCTTTGTCAGAGAAACGAGTTTACACAGAACGGCATCGAGTTGATGGGGCATACCCTCAAGGTGTCTGATGTGGACGTGCCAGTGTTTGCGGTGACCTGCGAAACCGATCACATCGCCGCCTGGAAAGATTGCTATCGCGGCGTGCAGATGATGGGCTCGCGCAGCAAGGAGTTCATTGTATCGGAGTCCGGACATATCGCGGGCATCGTGAACCCGCCGAGCAAGAACAAGTACGGGCACTATACCAACAGTGATCTTAAGCAATCGAGCGTCGACTGGATCAAAGGTGCCGAACGGCATGACGGATCGTGGTGGCCGCGTTGGGAAAGCTGGCTAAAAAAGCGGTCGGGCAAGCAAGTTCCGGCGCGTGAAATCAGTGATTCGAACCGGCCATCGCTCGCTCCAGCGCCGGGAACCTATGTGCGCATCAAGGCAACGACCTGATATTACTCGTAAATTAAGATAATGCTGCGGCGCAGCAAAAATAACTTGCAATGCCGCGCTGCAGCATACATATTGTCCTCAGCAGACAGACACGGGATCGTCCCGGTCAACAACGCAAGGATTAGGACAATGGCTAACACACAAGATTTCACCGCCGTCATGAAAGACATGATGGGTAGCTTCCCCGTTGACACCAAAGCAATGGAAGAAGCGTTCAAGACACAGGCAACCCTGAACGAAAAACTGTCGGGCGTCGCACTGGATGCAGCTTCCAAATCGGCCGCTCTGTCCAGCAAATGGACCACCGACACAATCGCCAAACTGGGCGAAATGGCCAAAGCCAAAGCTGAGCCCGCCGACTATGCCAAAGCGGCTACAGACTTTGCGTCGGCTTCCGCTGAAGTTGCTGCCGAAAACATGGCCGCCTTCGCTGAAATCGCGAAAAAAGTTCAGACAGACACCGTCGAGCTCCTGATGGCAGCTGGCAAAGACATCACCGAAGATGCAACTGCCGCCGTCAAAAAAGCCACAAACGACGTGACTGCTGCTGCTAAGAAAGCGGCGGCTAAGTAAGCCACGCAACTACAGAATTGCGCCAACTCCTCCCAACCGGTGCAATCGCGGGGGCAGGTCGAAAGACCTGTCCCCAATTTTTTTGGCCAAGTGTTGTTCTGAAAGCGTGCAAATGCAGCACCGGGCCTGATCACCGTAACCCATTCAGGGTTATCGTGATTGAAAAACCAGCATAAATTCGAGTGCCCTTTCTTTTTGTGCTGCGCTCGCATAGGCTTTTCTGCAATGCATCATGTCTCGGGAGGATATTTGGTGGCGGAAATGGAAAAACCTCTTCTTATCAAGCGATACGCCAGTCGACGGCTGTATAACACCGAGACCAGCGACTATGTCACACTGGAAGATATCGCGGGATTTATCCGGGGCGGGCGCGAAGTTCAGATCGTCGATCTGAAGTCCGGTGATGATCTGACCCGGCAATATCTGCTCCAAATCATTGCCGAACATGAAAGCCGGGGCGAGAATGTTCTGCCGGTCAACGTGCTGAACGATCTGGTGCGCAGCTATATGATTCCTGGTGGCGGCATGATGCCCCAGTTTTTGCAAAGCTCTTTCGAGATGTTGCGCGAGAACCAGACCAAGATGATGGAAGCCATGAACCCAATGTCCAAAATGCCGGGCTTTGAGGCGATGAAGGCGCAGCAGGCGGCCTTTCTCAAGGCGATGACCGGCGGTATCGGCAACACGTGGAGCGGACCGTCCGAAGGCGGAGAGGCGACTGCAGACGACAGTTCGTCCGAAAATCTTGAGGACATCAAGAAGCAGTTGGCTGAACTTCAGAACAAGCTGTCCAAGCTAAAGTAACCTGATGCAGCTGAGGCGCTGGCCATCGGGCCAGCGCTGTTCGTGACTTCTGAATTTATAGCGTCTGCGTGTCAGGTCCCGTAGGCTGGGATTGGACCCATGACATCTTCGACTGCATTCAGGATGATGTCTGCGATCACGTCCAGTTCGGCTTTGCTCAATCGTACCGGAAGACGCACGTCACATGCTCGCATCAGCATGGCGCGGGTCTGGGGCAATTCCGGCAGATCGGAAATGAACTGCCAGTTCCAGAACGCGCGGGCGTTGTCTGCACTTTGGCCAAAGACCTGCACCTTGACCCCACGCGCTTCTGCGGAGGCGGCGAAGGACAGGATTTCGTATTCATCCATTCCGACAAGATTGAACTGGATCGAATCCGGTGCTCGGGCCTCTTGTGGCAGGGGCAGTGGCACGTCAAAATTTGGTGAACCGTTCAGCCGTGCGGCGACGTAGTCATGATTAGCCAAGCCATCGCGAACCCGGCGTGCGAGCTCTGGTATCTGCGCCCGCGCAACCACCGCAGACAAATTGCTCATGCGCAGATTGTAGAGTGGCAACATGTTTTGCCACCGCGAAAACGCCGCCTGTAATTCGGGCGAGTTAGCCCCCTCGGGGCCCTTGTGCTTTTTCCAGTTGTGTTCGTAGGCACCGGACATGATCACCGCACGGGCCACAAGATCGGCGTCATCGGTGATCAGAATACCGCCTTCGCCAGCATTGATCATCTTGTAGGACTGGAATGAAAAACAACCCATCCGACCGATTGTGCCGATGTTCTTGCCGCTCCAGGTCGTGCCAAGCGAATGCGCGGCGTCTTCGATTACCGGAATATCGCGCGCGTCGCACAACGCCATGATTGCGTCCATGTCGCTGGTATGTCCGCGCATGTGGCTGATGATGACCGCCTGCACATCGGCAAGCTTTGCTTCGAAGTCCGTCATGTCGATGCGGTAGTTTTCACCAACCTCGCACAGAACCGGCAGGCAATCGGCGTGTATCACCGCTGAAGGAACCGCCGCGAACGTAAAACCGGGTATCAGAACACGGGCGTCGCGGGGCAAATCAAGCGCCTTTAGTGAAAGGAACAGAGCGGCAGAGCAGGACGACACGGCCAACGCATATTTGCAGCCCATCATCTCGGCGAACTCGGTCTCTAGCAGCGCCACCGGGGCATCGCTTGGTGCGGTGTACCGAAACAGGTCACCCGATTGCATCAGGGCATCAATAGCATCGCGGGCTGATTGGGGGATGGGTTCTGCGTCATGGACGTTCGGTGGCAAGGTCATATTTCGATTTCCTTAACTTAACCTGTGGCTTTATTAAATTAATCCGCGGAAACTGCCAACAGAAAATCGGGCAGGGTCGGCCACTCCCTGCCTATCGGTCTGATTCGGAAATCTACTCGCTAGTGTGACTCGTTCACTGGTCCATGGGCGCGATGCGCAGCATGGCAGACATTAACAGGCTTCTTGTGAAGAATTTTGGGGCTAGACGGTCAGGTGCCCAGCCGGTCGCGCAGACTGTACCAGGTCATGGCCAACACCAGCAGTGGAGAACGCAACATTGCGCCACCCGGAAACGAAGGGGCGGGCACACGGGCCATGGTGTCAAAGCCATCGGCCTGACCTTTTATTGCCAGCGCCATCAGCTGGCCCGCATGGGTCGCCGTGCCAACCCCATGCCCGGAATAGCCCGAAGCCGACAGCATGTTTGGTCCAAGCCGCGCAAGGAACGGCATACGCTTCATGGTGATCGCCAGCGTTCCGCCCCAGGCATAATCGATCCCGATATCCGCAAGATGCGGATAAATCTCGGTCATCGGTTTGCGCACCAATGCGGCTATGTCGGCAGGGAAGGTATAGCCATAGCTTTCACCACCGCCAAACAGCAGCCGGCCATCGGCACTCAGACGAAAATAGTTCACCACGAACTTGCTGTCGGCAATCGCCACGTCCCGTGTCAGAACCTGAGCTGTTTCTGCACCAAGAGGCTCTGTCGCGACGATGAAATTGTTGATCGGCATGACCCGTGCGGCAACTTTGCGGCTGAGCCCGCCGAGATAGCCGTTGCAGGCGAGGATCACATGATCGGCGATTACGCGGCCTTTGTCGGTCTGCACCGTCGCGGGTTGGCCCTCGGCGATGTGATGCACATGCGTTTCTTCGAAAATGCGCACCCCTGCCGCAGCCGCTGCGCGACCCAGCCCGAGAGCGTAGTTCAGCGGATGCAGATGCGCAGCACCCCAATCCAGCGTGCCGCCTTTGTAGGCCGGTGAGGGACAGAGAGCATGGCAACCCTGGGCATCCAGAGCCTCGATCTGGTCATAGCCATAGCGCGTTTGAAGATGCTCGGCATAGGCATGCAGGTCATCGACGTCGCGTCTGGATGACGCTGTATGTGCAACGCCGGGCTTGAGGTCACAGTCGATCTTGTGCCGCTCTATCAGGTTCTTGACCAGTGCCTTGCCGTCTTCGGCCAGTTGCCAGAGCTTGTCCGCCTCGGCATCCCCGAGCATCTTTTCCAGCCCGTCCTGATCCATCCGCTGACCGCTTCCCAGCTGCCCGCCATTGCGTCCGGATGCGCCAAAGCCGACGCGATGGGCATCCAGCAACACAACATCCATACCCGTCTCGGCAAGATGCAGGGCGGCAGACAGCCCGGTGTAACCCGCCCCGACAATACAGACATCGGCGCGGGTTTCGCCGCGCAAGGGGGCAAAGTGATCCAATGGATTGGCCGTCGCGGCATACCAGCTGTCAGGGTACTCGCCGCGCCGGTCGTTAGAGAACAAAAGATTCATGGTGCCCTCGCAGGTCGCTGTCTGGTCGGACCGACCTAGACGTTCAGCAGCAGATGTTCGCGTTCCCACGGCGAAATGACCTGAAGGAATTCTTCGTATTCCGCGCGTTTGACGATGCTGTAGACGCGGGCAAAGTCCGGACCGAGCACCTTGTGCAGGTCCGTGGCCGCTTCGAACAGGGTCAGGGCCTCGCCCATGACGCGGGGAATATCCTCGTCTCCCTCATAGGCGTCGCCACGGTATTGCTTGTCCGGACGACGCTCTTCCATCATGCCCAGATAGCCACAGGCCAGCGAGGCCGCGATGCAAAGGTATGGGTTGCAGTCCATACCGGCGAGCCGATTTTCCACACGACGTGCCTCGGGGCCGGAGAGGGGAATGCGGATGCCAGTCGTGCGGTTGTCGCGGCCCCATTCCAGATTGATCGGCGCGGCGTGATCGCGGGTATAGCGCCGATAGCTGTTCACATAGGGCGCCATCACGGCGATGGCAGACGGCAGGTGATGCTGAAGGCCACCAATGAAATGGTAAAATGCATCGGTTTCGCCACCTTGCGGTCCGGAAAAGATGTTGTTGCCGGTTTCGATATCCAGAATCGAATGGTGAATGTGCATCGCGCTGCCCGGCTCGTCGGCAATGGGTTTGGCCATGAAGGTTGCGAAACAATCGTGGCGCAAAGCGGCTTCGCGGATCAGCCGTTTGAAGTAGAACACTTCGTCCGCAAGCTTGACCGGATCGCCGTGACGCAGGTTGATCTCAAGCTGTCCCGCGCCGCCTTCCTGCGTGATGCCGTCAATCTCGAATCCCTGCGCCTCCGCAAAGTCATAAATATCGTCGATGACCGGACCAAATTCGTCGACCGCAGTCATCGAATAGGCCTGACGCGCGGCGGCAGGACGACCGGATCGCCCCATCATCGGTTCGATCTGTTTGGCGGGGTCAATATTGCGAGCGACCAGAAAGAACTCCATCTCCGGCGCAATCACGGGTTTCCACCCCTGATCTTCGTAGAGCTTGACCACCCGTTTCAGAACATTGCGGGGCGAACAGGGCACCGGGTTGTCCTTGCGGTCATAGGCGTCATGTATCACCTGCAACGTCCAATCGCCGGTCCAGGGGGCCGCTGTGGCGGTGGACATGTCGGGGCGCAGGATCATGTCTTTTTCGATGAATCCGTCTTCGCCTGCCGCTTCGCCCCAGTCGCCGGTGATGGTCTGGTAAAAGATGCTGTCGGGCAGGTGAAAGTAATCCTGTTTCGCGAATTTGCTGGCCGGTACGGCCTTGCCGCGCGCAATGCCGGGCAGGTCGGAAATAATACACTCCACCTCGTCCAGACGCCGACCTTCGAGATAGGTTCGGGCGGCTTCGGGCAGGCGATCGGAAAAGTCGGTCATGTCTTACGCCCCTTCTTGAAGAACTCGGCCATTTGCGCCGCAATCTTGTCATTGTCGTTCGGCTGGGCGAGTCGCTTTGTCGCCGCGTCCAGCAGGTCGTCAGGCACCACGCCCCGACCACGGGTTTGGATCAGCCCATCGATAAAATCATTCCCGAATTCAGGATGTGGTTGCACCGTCCAGATCGTGTCACCATAGGCGAGGACAGCGTTCTGGCAAAAGTCACTGGAACCCAGCACCCGCGCGCCTTTCGGCAGTTCGGTCACCTGATCTTGGTGCCAAGCGTTCAGGGTCAGCGTTTCATCGCCCACTTGATAGGTCGTGCCGCCTACGGCCCAGCCGCCACCGAACTTTTCAACTTTTCCGCCGAGCGCCTGAGCAATGATCTGGTGGCCAAAACACACGCCAATCAGGGGGCGACCGCTTTGCGCAATATCGCGGATCAGATCCTCAAGTGGCGGTATCCACGGATGATCCTCATAGGCACCGTGCTTTGACCCGGTGATCAGCCAGCCATCAGCGTCATCCACACCCTTGGGAAACTGGCCATCGACCACCGGAAAATTGACAAAGTCGAAATCATACCCGGCGAGCAGAGTTTCGAATATCGTGTCGTAGTTTCCCATGGACGCGCGCATGTTGTCTGGCGCGTGTCCGGTTTGCAGGATGCCGATTTTCATGTTTCACCAGAAATTTGATCAAATTCAGGATAGCAGCAGCGTGATGCGGCGGCAAGAGTACTCAGACAGACTCGAGATAGCTGAGCCAGTGAGTTTCGGGCGCGCGCCGGGAAAAGACCTCTTGCTCTTGTCTCTTGGTCATCACGAGGTTGCGGATCATCTGCGGAGAAAAGATACGGGCGATCAATGGATCGCTTTCAAACGTGTCGATTGCGGCGTCCCAGTTTGGCGCAAGGCGCGGCAAGCCTTCGACCTCGTAGGCATTGCCGGTGACCGGGGGCGGCGGGGTCATCGCGTCTTCGATGCCGATGAGGGCAGCGCCAAGGATAACCCCAAGCACAAGGTAAGGATTGATGTCACCACCAGCGACGCGATGCTCGATCCGCCGCGCGGCGGGCGGGCCACCGGGGATGCGGATCGCGGCCGTGCGATTTTCATAGGCCCAGGCCGCGTTTGTCGGAGCATGAGCCCCCGGTACAAGCCGGTCATATGAATTGCCATGCGGCGCAAAGATCAGCGTGCTGGGGGGCATCGCGGCGATACAGCCGGCGACGGCGGACAACAACAGGTCGCTTCCCTTGGCATTGCCATTGTTGAAGATGTTGTTGCCTTCGGAATCCAGAACCGAGAAATGCACATGCATCCCATTACCGGCATCGTCGGCATAGGGTTTGGCCATGAATGTCGCCGCGAACCCGTGTTGACGGGCAATCCCACGCACCAAAGCCTTGAAAAGCCACGCATCATCTGCTGCCCGCAGCGCATCCTGATGGTTCAGGTTGATCTCGAACTGGCCCATGCCGCTCTCGGAAATGGCGGTTTGCGCCGGAATTCCCATCGCCTCGCAACCGTCATACAGGTCGGTGAAAAAGTCATCAAAGGCATCCATTTGTGCAAGCGACAGGATCGCCTCACCATGCAGCGGACGACCGGTCACCGGGTTCAACGGGGCTGTCGGGGCCATGCCGCTGTCATCCACCAGCGTGAATTCCATTTCGGTGGCTGCCAACACACGCCAGTCGCGCGCGGCATAGCGATCCAGAACCGAAATCAGTGCGTGGCGCGGATCACCTGAAAACGGCGCGCCGCGTTCGGTGAACATCGACATCGGAACCAGTGCCGAGGGCTTGGCAAGCCAGGGCATCGGTACCGGGCCGCGTTCGGTCGGACGCATGATCCCGTCGGCGTCGCCACTTTCAAACACCAGCGGGCTGTCTTCGATATCCGCTCCCCAGAGATCGACGTTGAGCGTTGAGAACGGCATCCGCACAGCACCTGTATCAAGCTTGGAGGCGAAGGATGCGGGAACACGCTTGCCGCGCATCTGCCCGTTCAGATCACAGGCGGCGATGCGAAACGTCGGAAAGGCGCGAAGGTCCATGATGAATGTCCTGAGTGGATACTGGCATTGTCTGCCCTACGGTCTATCCGATGGATTTTGATCTGTCATGTAAATTTGATCAAATTATTCGCCAGCCCAATGAACAGCCATGCCACCCGGGCAGTTTTAGGGCATTTCCTACGTCGTGAGCAGGCAGGATTAGCGGATCAGGGTCAGCCGCATCGGCGGGCGGGCACGGCGTTCTGCCGGCAGATGCCGATTGAGACGTTTGCCGATGAGCCCGAACACCGACACGATGACCAGCGTCACTAGAATGAAATATCCGGCAAGGATGGGGTAGGGCACGAACGGGTTGAACGTCTTGTCCGCGAAATAGCTCGCGTAATAGAGCGCGTCGCCGCGTTGCTGCCACGCGGGAAATCCGGAAAAGAACACCAGTGTCGTCGCGTGAAACAGAAAGATAGCCTCGTTGGTATAGGCGGGCCATGCCAGCCGGAGCATTGTCGGCCAGACAATTCGCCGGAAACGTGGCCACCCGGTCATGCCATAGGCGTCGGCGGCTTCGGTGTCGCCTTTGGGAATCGAGCGCAGCGCACCATAGAAAATCTCGCCGGTATAAGCCGCCGTGTTCAGGAACAGAACGATCAGCGCCCCCAGCCACGCAGCGGTAAAGGCACCAAAGGCAGGGTTGGCGCTCTTGAGACTGAGAAACAGGAAGTAGGCAAAGAAGAACTGAATGAACAACGGCGAACCACGGAACACAAAGATGAACCATTCCGCCGGTTTGCGGACCCAGCGATTTTGCGACCCTTTGGCGACGGCCAGCCCTGTGGCCAGAAAGAACCCGATGGTCAGGGCCATGACGCCGAAATAGACATTCCAGATCATCCCCGACCCGATCAGGGTGGCTTGTTCGCACAGGGTAAAGCCTTCGCGCGGCAGGAGGCGCTCGCCAATGCCGATCGAGCGCAGGCCATAGTCGTGGATGGTTTGTAGACAGCTCGACATCAGGCGGCCGCCTTTCGTTGTGCTTCTCCGCCGGCGGTTGCCTGCCCATGTGTCAGGCGCTGCATCAGGCGTTCCAGCACGATTTCGGAGACGCGGGTGAAGGCGAGATAAAAGATCAGCAGGAACAGGAAATACCACATGCGCCAGTCCCCATGCGGATAGTTGGTGAACTTGCTGGTCTTGGTGCCACCCAGTTCCCGCGCCCAATAAACGATATCCTCGATCCCGAGCAGGAACAGCAAGGGCGTCGCCTTGATTAGCACCATCCAAAGGTTTGACAGACCGGGCAGGGCGAACACCCACATCTGCGGCACCAGCACCCGCCAAAAGGTCTGGCGGTGCGTCATGCCATAGGCCTCGGCGGTTTCGAGTTGCGCGTTGGGCACGGCCCGCATGCCACCGAACAGGACATTGGCGGCAAAGGCGCCAAAAACGATGGCAAAGGTGAATACAGCGAGGAAAAAACCGTAGGTCTCGTGCAGGTATTGCGGCGCGTTGCCGAGCGGCATCTTGGCGGCCTGACAGACGACAAAATCCGAACCTTGCCGGATCGGTTCTTGCCAATCCGGACACAGAACCTTGTGACGCAGATATTCGACAGCCTGATCCAGCGCGATCACGAAAAACAGGAAAAAGGCGATGTCGGGAACGCCGCGCACGATCGCGATGTAAATCTTGCCGAGCCAGCGAAGTGGTGCGACCCGCGATCTTGCGGCCATTGCACCAAGAAAACCGAAACCAAGCGCAACAGGCGCTGTGATCGCCAACAGCAGCAGGACCTTGAAGAAGGCCACGTAGAACGACATATGCACGCCGGTCGTCAGATAGCACGAGAACCAGGCAAATGTGCCGAGCGTTTCAGGATCGCTGCAATAGGAAAACATGAGATGCTTTGGGTCCGGGGATCAGGCCCGCCGGGATGGCGGACCTGATTGCCACTGTTTAGTAAGTTGTGGTGTCGTCGCCGAACCACTTTTTCAGCATGGTATTCAGCGTGCCGTCTTCTTTCATCGAGGTGATCGCGGCATCGAACTTTGCCTTGAGCTCTGCGTCGCTCTCGCGCAGGCCAAGACCGATTCCGCCGCCCAGAGGCACTTCGTCACCAACAAACGTCAGCTCACCACCGGATTCCTCGACCAGAGGCACCAGATAGTCCTTGTCGGCAAAGACCGCGTCGGCTTCGCCGTTGCGGACGGCGGCCACGGTTTCTTCGGGTGTCGCGAATTCAACCAGTGTTGCGCCGCTTTCGGCGACATGGCCGGCCTGAATGGTTGCCGTTTGTGCGGCAACGACGCCACCGAGCACGTCAACGTCCTCAGACGCTCCGACATAGGCAGAGGCCGTGGGCGGGTAATAGTTCTGGGTAAAGTCGATCACTTCTTCGCGTTCGTCGGTGATGCTCATCCCGGCCATGATGGTGTCATAGTTGCCGGAAACGAGGTTGGGAATGATCGAATCCCAATCGTTCTTGACCCATTCACAGGTCAGTTCGGCGCGCGTGCACAGCTCGTCACCCAATTCACGCTCGAACCCATCGACTTCGCCAGCGTCATTGATAAAGTTATACGGAGGATAGGCACCCTCAGTCCCCATGCGGATGGTCTTGTCTTGGGCAATTGCCATTCCCGCGGTTACTGCGAGAACGGCTGCGCTCAGGATCAAATTCTTCATTTAGAGTACTCCCTTAGTTTTTTTATTTACGCAGCGTGGGTTGCAGACAGGAACCCGCGCAGGCGTTCCGATTTGGGGCTCCCGAACAGCGTGTCCGGTGGCCCTTGTTCTTCGATCAGGCCCTGATGCAGAAACACGACATGGTCGGATACGTCATGGGCCAGCTTCATATCATGGGTCACGATCAGCATGGTCCGGCCTTCGCGGGCCAAATCCTTGATGACCTTGACAACTTCCTGTTCCAATTCCGGGTCCAGCGCCGAGGTGGGTTCGTCAAACAGCAGCGCCTCGGGCTCCATGCACAGGGCACGGGCGATGGCGGCGCGCTGTTGCTGACCACCTGACAGTTGCGCCGGATAGACATCACATTTGTCGCCGATGCCCACTTTTTGCAGATATCCGCGCGCGGCCTCTTCGACCTCGCCCTTGGCACGTCCCAAAACGGTGACGGGCGCTTCCATCACGTTCTGCAAGATCGACATGTGGGACCACAGGTTGAACTGCTGAAACACCATTGACAGGTTGGTGCGGATGCGGATGACCTGCTTTTGGTCCGCAGGGCGGCGATGATGGGCGTTGCCTTTCCAAAGGACCGGCTCGCCCTTGAACAGGATATCGCCTTGTTGGCTGTCTTCCAGCAGGTTGGCGCAGCGCAGCAGGGTTGATTTCCCGGACCCCGATGACCCGATCAACGATACGACATCGCCGCGTCGGGCATTGATATCAACGCCCTTGAGCACTTCGAGCTCGCCATAGCTTTTGTGCAGGTTGTTGATCTCGATGACAGATGGGGTGTCTTGCACGTGTGATCCGGTGTTGGGTACGGTGTTAGTGCATCAATAGGAATGAATTTTTTGCGCAATGCAATGCGCAATGCGGCAAAATCACCGCCGAACCTGTGGAAGTGACGGCGGGGAACCTGTTTTTTAATCAGGGCGAAGGCGGGTTTGGAACCGTCAGATAGGTGTGCGTCGGGATGTCGATCAACCCTTTGATGTGCAGCGCTGCACGGTCATCGGGTGCCAATTCAACAATGGCTCTGCGGACGGCGGCGGCGATAGACGCGGTGTCGCGACCCTGCGCGGTGATCAGGGGCAGGCCGGGGGTTGGTGTGGTTGTGGCGATGACCTTCAGCCGCTTTGCAACCGGGTCGTGGTCCTGCAGCAGGGTCCATGTCACCACGTCAAGACCAGCCATGTCTGCCACGTCATCGGCAACCGCCTTGGCCGAGGCGGCATGTGCGCCAGTTTTGATATGTTCAGCAAACGCGACGCCCAAGGCATTCAGATACGTCATTGGCGCCGCCCAGCCCGATTGCGACATCGCTTCGTTATAGGCAAAGCGGCCACCTGAAAAATCATGCAGACGATCGCCGGGTGCATCCGCGCGCACCACAAGAACGGAATTGTAATGCCCCGGCGGACATCCGACCATACCGTAGTCCGGCGTTCCAACCAAGGCGACAGTCTCGTGCAAGCGTGTTCGATAGGGCATGCCGCAGGTTTGTGCGAGCAGCAGTTCCGGCGACTGCCACAGTACCCAAGGGTCGATGTCTCGGGTCAGCCGTGAAGGACCATATCCCAGATGCGCATGGATCCGCGCCCAGAACCGGTCATTTGCTGTTTGAACCGCGGGCATGTCATACATGCCCAGCGATGCAATCATGACTTTTCGGCGTGTTGTCGTGCCATCGCGCTGTCGACGTCGCTAACTCCCAGCAGGTTTGCGACCAGCCGCAGCACTGCATCCTCTTCCTGGGCGCGTTCGCCATCGGCCAGCACGACGGTCCACAGCGATTGAACAACCGAGCGACGATCCTCGTAAGGCACCGCGTCCTTGATCGCGCGGGTGAAGCGGACGGTATCGGGTGCCTCGGATTCGAGCGTTTCGGCCTGTCCGCGAAGTTGTGTGGCTTCAAACGGGGATAAGCCATAGCGATCCGCAGTAATGCGGTCGATCCGGGCAATCTCTGCACCCGAATAGTCGTTATCTGAGCGTGCGACGCGAACCAATAGGGCGGTCAAGGCCAGCCGGGCGTCCGTATGGGCGAGCGGCTCGGGTTCCGGCTGTGTCAGCCGTTTCAGGAAATCACCAAACATGGCTCAGATATAGGCAAAGGTCACGGGAACGCAAACCCGAGATTACCGGGACGGTCAGGAAATTGCGCGATCGCCCTGTTCAACCTTTTCGCGTGCCGCCTTGCTTTCAAGAAAGCTGAGACCCATCGCCTTGCGGGCACTTTCCAGAACGCGCAGTTCGTCTTCCTTGGGGTTGCCATCAGCCAGAACCACTTCCCAGAGCGCATCCAGCGCGGCCAGACGTTCTTTCAACCCGGTGGTTTCGCGGATCAGTTTGGCAAACGTGTCGGTCTCGGGGGCTGCCGCATGCAGTTTCTCGCAGGTTGCGCGAATTTTCGCCGCCTCGATCGCGTTATGTTGAAAGAGCCGGGCCAGAATCCGGTCAATCAGGCTGATTTCCTCGACCTGATAGTTCTGATCCGACTTGGCAACGCGCACCAAAAGTGCCCCCAAGGCCAGTTCGGCATCGGGGTCAGGAAGATCTTCGGCATTGTTGGCGCGAAACGCGGCAAATAGCTTGTTCAACATTGTGAAAGATTATCCGGTATCGCGGGGTTCGCCAAGAGAATCCTATCCGTCATAGCCTTCGATGACGACAAGATCGCCAGTCGAGACCGGATCGCGAATATCTTTGGCGGCCTGATAGGCGGGACTTTCGTAACAGGCCAGAGCGTTTTCATAACTGTCAAATTCAATCACCACAGTGCGTTTTCGGGCTGTGCCTTCGCGCACTTCGCGTTGACCGCCGCGCACCAAAAACCGGGCCCCAAACTCAGCGAACGGAGCAGCATTTACAGTGACGTATGTTTTGTAGGTTTCCATGTCGTCCACGTCGACATGGGCAATCCAGTACCCTTTGGCCATTGCCGGCTCCCTTGCGCTTGCATCGCGCTGAAATTCGCCCGGTTTGCCGGTACATGCAATACGGGAAACGACGGGGATGGTCACCCAATGGAACGCAGGAGCAACCCTCCGGCAATTAGCGCGATCACCAGACCGGCGAAGATCTCGACAGCAGGCAGCAATCGTGCGGCCAGCCCGCCGTTTGCCAGCGACGCGACCAACCCACCGCGCATTCCGACGGCACCCAGCCCAACAGCAATCGTTATGGTTGCGGTGCCAAGCGCCATGGCAAAGGCTCCGGCGATTCCCGCCAGTGGAATCCCCATCTGCCAGGTGATGATCAACACAAAGAGCGCACCGGTGCAGGGGCGGATCGCGATACTGCCGATCAATGCCAGCACTTCGGTAATTGACCGGGCGCCAGCGACTTCTTCGGGCGTTGGGCCGTGTCGATGTCCACAAGAGCTGCATGCGCCGTCGTGATCGTGGTCGTGATGATGGTCATGATCGTGATTATGATCCACGGTAGAGGTCCGGACATGGCGAACACCGCGCAGGATCAGCCATCCGCCAATCAGCGCGATCGCCCCATAAGAGACCGGTGCCATGAAATCCTCGGTCAGGCCGACCATCTGTTCCCGGCCGAGCGATAACAGCAACACACCAGCGTAAACCAACACAACTGCAGTCACCGCCTGTCCCAGCGAGGCGGCAAGCCCGATAGCGGCCAATCGTAGAGCCGCGACTTTGCGGCCCAGCCCGTAGCCTCCGAGCAGCACCTTGCCATGTCCCGGTCCGACAGCGTGAAAAAAGCCGTAGGCGAAACAGGCCGTTAGCAGCACGATCAGAGACCCTTCGCCGCCGCCACGCAGATCGCGCAGGGTTCGGGCAATCTGGTTCTGGAAATCACGCTGCTCCGCCGCAGCCATTGCTGCGATCTGATCAAAGCCGCCGCCGACCCAAAGCCACAGGGCGTAGGCCAGCGCCAACAGGACCGGAATGATCAGGAAGCGGGACATGACACGCGAATCTCGGTTGCAAACCTGCCGCCGATCAGGGGGATTTCATTTTCCTCGAGATCTGCATCGGCGTTGATCGTCAACAGCATTTGCCGCATCTGCTCCAACTCGCCATCAATGTCAGGGGCGATCTTGTCCAGCGTGCAGGTCGATGCCGGCTCGATCTTTACAGGCAGCGTCACATCATATGCGGTGTAATAGGTTTCATCATATGCAAGCAATGACAGGACGTGCCCGGCGAGGCTTGGCGTACCCTTGACCTGTCGGACGTGGGTCGTGGTGATGCGTCCATTGCGAAGGATCGCGGTCGGCACTTGCGGCCCGGACAGTTCGAGCGGGGCGTCATCAAGCAGCGCCACCAGATCGCCGTTGAACCCGGGAGTCCAGTTCATGTCGAATCCGGTCAAAAGGGCGTTGTCTTCGTCGGTCAGCACACCGTCGAAATCCTGATCAATCTTCAGGTCTTCGGTGATGAGCAACGAATAATATTCGTCATAGGTCCACGTGATTTTTACGTGTGACAGCGCGCCTGCCTCGTCCATGGTGATCTCCACCCCCGTATCAACAAAGATATGGGGATGCGCCAGCGCGGGAAAAGGTGTGGTACACAGCAGGATGGCCAGCAAACGTTTCATGACCAGAACCTAGTCTGTCGGTGGCAGCGCGGCAATCGAATAGCAGCGGCGATCAGGTCAGACCAACCGTGATGTTTCCTTGGCGGCGCGCACAAAGTCGGCAAACAGCGGATGCGGTGCAAACGGTTTTGATTTCAGTTCGGGGTGGAACTGCACCCCGATGAACCAAGGATGATCGCTCCATTCGACGATTTCCGGCAGACGACCATCCGGGGACATGCCCGAAAACTGCAATCCGACCTCTTCGAGCTTTTCGCGATACTTGATATCGACTTCATAGCGGTGCCGGTGACGCTCTTCGATATGGGTGGTGCCGTAGACCTCGGCCACGCGCGAGCCCTCTTTGAGCGTGGCGTCGTAGGCGCCCAACCGCATGGTGCCGCCTTTGTCGTCGCCTACCTTGCGTTCGACACGCTGGCTGCCCTGCACCCATTCCTTGAGGTGATAGACCACGGGTTCAAAACGTTTCTTGCCGGATTCGTGGTCGAACTCCTCGGAGCCGGCGGTTTTCAGCCCGGCAACGTTTCGCGCGGCCTCGATCACCGCCATCTGCATACCCAGACAAATGCCCAGATAGGGCACCTTGTGCGAGCGGGCGAATTCGGCCGCCTTGATCTTGCCTTCGGTACCGCGCTCGCCAAAGCCGCCGGGGACCAGAATGGCGTGGAACCCTTCAAGATACGGGGCGGGATCCTCGGTGTCGAAAATCTCGGCATCGACCCACTCCACCTGAACCCTGACCCGGTTGGCCATGCCGCCATGAGTCAGCGCCTCGGCAATGGATTTGTAGGCATCTTCCAGCTGGGTGTACTTACCAACGATAGCCACCTTGATGGTGCCTTCGGGATTATAAATGCGATCGGCGACATCTTCCCAACGGGCAAGATTGGGTTTCGGGGCAGGGGTGATGGCAAAGGCATCAAGTACCGCCTGATCCAGCCCTTCCCGATGATAGGCCAGCGGTGCCTCGTAGATGGATTTCAGGTCCTGCGCCGCGATCACCGAATCCGGGCGCACGTTACAGAACAGCGCCAGCTTTTCGCGCTCTTTCTCGGGGATCGGCCCCTCAGAGCGGCACACGAGAATGTCAGGCGCCAGACCAATACTGCGCAATTCCTTGACGCTGTGCTGGGTTGGCTTGGTCTTCAGCTCGCCACTTGCCTTGATATAGGGCAAAAGCGTCAGGTGCATGAAAATGCACTGGCCGCGCGCACGGTCCTGACTGAACTGTCGGATCGCTTCAAAGAACGGCAGGCCCTCGATGTCACCGACGGTGCCGCCGATTTCACACAGCATGAAATCGACCTCGTCCTCGCCAATGGCGATGAAATCCTTGATTTCATTCGTAACGTGGGGAATGACCTGAATGGTTTTGCCCAGATAATCGCCGCGTCGCTCCTTTTCCAGCACGGTGGAATAGATGCGTCCGGAGCTGACGGAATCGGTGTTGCGGGCGGCGACACCGGTAAAGCGTTCGTAGTGCCCGAGATCGAGATCGGTTTCCGCACCATCATCGGTGACGAACACCTCGCCATGTTCAAACGGGCTCATCGTTCCGGGATCGACGTTGAGATAAGGGTCCAGCTTGCGCAACCGAACCGAAAATCCGCGCGCCTGCAAGAGCGAGCCAAGTGCAGCCGAAGCCAGCCCCTTGCCCAGAGAAGACACAACACCGCCGGTGATAAAGATAAAACGCGCCATACTGTTGGCTGCTCCCGTGACTGTCGAATTTCAGAGTCGCATCGGCTCAAAAAACCGATGCATCACGGGAGTTCACCCATACAGGATTCGCCCGTCATGCGCAAGAGAACCGCAAGATGCTGTTACGGTTCTCCGAGTTTGGTCAAGGTATTGTACGTGGCCGGGTTAGTCGGCTTTGGGCACCAGTGGGGCGTCGCTGCCTTCGCTTGGCGGCAACAGGTCCTGTGCATCCGGCAGGGCCGGAACAGTTTCCTCAGCTGCAGGTGCAGAGCCGCCCAGCCGGTCGATGACCGATGTGCCTGCCGCCTTCTGTGCCGCCAGAACGGTCAGCGTGATCGAGGTGCAGATAAACGCAATCGCCAGGATCCAAGTCACCTTGCCGAGTGCCGTCGCGGCTGCGCGACCGGAGATCGCTCCGCCGCCACCACCGCCCATTCCAAGCCCGCCGCCCTCAGAGCGTTGCAACAGCACGACTCCGATCAGGCCAAGGGCCAGTATCAGGTGGACGATAAGAATGACATTTTCCATGAGGACCTGCGGCGTAGGGCGTTTGTATCGGGGGGTATGTAGGCAAGAATGCCGAAAGGGGCAAGGGACGATCTGGGGGCTGGACAAATCACGGTCAGGGCGCTCATGTTGAGTTCATGCCCCATGACCATTCTCACGACGAACATCCTCATGCCCTGTTGCCGTCTGACCCTGCGCTGCGGGTCAAGGCGCTGGAGACTGTGCTGACACGCAAGGGATTGATTGATCCCGAGGCGATCGACGTGCTGATCGACCAATTCGAGAATCGCGTCGGCCCACAGCATGGCGCGCGCGTGGTCGCGCGGGCCTGGAGCGATCCGGACTTCAAGGCGCGCATCCTGAACGACCCGATGCCCGACCTGATCGAGATGGACATGACCGGTGGTCAGGGCGAGCATGTCGTCGTGGTCGAGAACACCGAACAGCAACATAACATGGTGGTTTGCACCCTGTGCAGTTGCTATCCATGGCCGTTGCTGGGTGTGCCGCCTGCCTGGTACAAATCTGATACTTACAGATCCCGCGCCGTGCGCGAGCCTCGCAAGGTGCTGGCCGAGTTCGGGGTAACGTTGCCCGAGGGCACATCGGTGCGCGTCTGGGATTCTACGGCCGAGGTTCGGTACTTGGTTTTGCCGATGCGTCCACCCGAAACCGAGGGGCTGTCAGAGGCCGACCTCGCCAAATGGGTCACACGCAATTCCATGATTGGCACCGGCCTGCCAGAGGCACCGGCATGAGCCGCATTCATGATATGGGGGGCCGCTATGGCACTGGCCCCGTCGATCCGGGTCAATCGGATGACGCGCCGTTCACCGCCGACTGGCAGAAACGTGCACATGCGGTCACAACCTTGTCGATGCCATTGGGCCAATGGAACATAGACATGCGCCGACATGCCCGCGAACGGCTGGCGCCCAAGGATTACACCCGGTTCACCTATTATGAAAAATGGATTGCCGCTGTCACTGATATGCTTGTCGCGGGGCAGGTGCTTTCAAACGCTGATCTGACGGGCGACGAAACGCCGGCCCTTGATGAGGCTATCACGGCCCGCAAGGCCAGCGCCGATCAGGTGCGAGCGGCAGCAGGCAAGCGTTTCCCTTATACACGCGAGACCGAAACCAAAGCAAAATACGCGCCCGGCGATGCGGTTATGACACTGTCCCACGCGGGCAACCGGCTCGTTGACGGGGGGCACACCCGGCTTCCGGCATATGCCGTAGGGGCGCGCGGGCGCATCCTATTGAGCCACGGCGAGCATGTGTTTCCGGACAGCAACGCGCATGGTCTGGGCGAAGCGCCTCAGCCGCTTTACACGGTGGTGTTTCCGGCTTCTGAACTTTGGACGCATCCGGAACACCCCGATGACGAGGTCACGCTTGATCTCTGGGAAAGCTATCTGGAGCCGGCATGACATCCCGGCCAGATCCCGCTTTTGCCGAACCATGGCATGCACAGGTGTTTGCCTTGACCGTTCACCTCAACGAATCCGGGCGTTTTACTTGGGCCGATTGGACCACGCGTTTCGGGGCAACCTTGGCGCGGCATGGCCTGAACCGCGAGCTGGATGGTGGAAACGACTATTTCAACGCGTGGCTCGAAACGCTCGAAACGTTGCTGGCCGAAGACGGCAGCGCAGAACGTACAGAGGCGGAACAGATGCGTGCAGCCTGGGAACAGGCCTATCTGACCACGCCGCATGGCGCGCCTGTACGCCTGACGCGCTGAGTTCTGCCGCCTGCGGCGAATTTGAGGTTTCGCTGCCCGCACACCGCCGCTATACCGGCGCGGGTTTCATATACGCATAGAAGGAACGGGCATGGCCAATGTCGTTGTTGTCGGCGCTCAATGGGGTGACGAGGGAAAAGGCAAGATCGTGGATTGGCTCAGCGAGCGGGCCGATGTGATTGCCCGGTTTCAGGGCGGCCATAACGCGGGCCACACGTTGGTCATCGATGGCGAAGTCTACAAACTGCACGCGCTGCCGTCGGGTGTGGTGCGGGGCGGCAAGTTGTCGGTGATCGGTAATGGCGTTGTCCTTGATCCGTGGCATCTGCTGAACGAGATCGAAAGCATCCGCTCGCAAGGCGTCGTGATTACGCCCGAAACCCTGATGATTGCGGAAAACACACCGCTGATCCTGCCATTCCATGGGGAATTGGACCGCGCGCGGGAAGGCCAGAATTCGGTTGCAAAAATCGGCACGACCGGGCGGGGCATTGGACCCTGCTACGAAGACAAGGTTGGCCGCCGCGTGATCCGCGTTGCCGATCTGGCGGATGATGCGACACTGGCGCTGCGGGTGGATCGGGCGCTGGTCCACCATAACGCGCTGCGGTCGGGTCTTGGCCTAGAGGCGATTGATCGCAACGGGCTGATTGCCGAACTGAAGGAGATTGCGCCCAAAATCCTCGAATTTGCCGCGCCCGTCTGGAAGGTGCTGAACGAAAAGCGCAAGGCGGGCAAACGCATCCTGTTCGAAGGCGCACAAGGCGCGTTGCTGGATATTGATTTCGGCACATACCCCTTTGTCACATCATCCAACGTGATCGCCGGACAAGCCGCGACCGGCACCGGTATCGGCCCGGGATCGATCGATTTTGTCCTTGGTATCGTCAAGGCTTACACCACCCGCGTGGGTGAGGGGCCGTTCCCGACGGAACTGGATGACGATGATGGTCAGCGTCTGGGCGAACGGGGCCACGAATTTGGTACCACTACCGGGCGCAAGCGGCGCTGTGGCTGGTTCGATGCATGCCTCGTGCGCCAGACCTGCGCCACCTCGGGCGTGAACGGCATTTCCCTGACCAAGCTCGACGTGCTGGATGGGTTTGAAACGCTGAAAATCTGCGTGGGATACGAACTGGACGGCCAGCGGCTGGATTACCTCCCGACCGCCGCCGACCAGCAGGCACGGTGTGTACCCATCTACGAAGAGATGCCCGGCTGGTCCGAGAGCACTGAAGGCGCACGCAGTTGGGCAGACTTGCCTGCTGCCGCAATCAAATATGTGCGCCGGGTGGAAGAACTGATCGAATGCCCGGTTGCGCTCTTGTCGACCTCGCCCGAGCGGGACGATACGATTCTGGTCACTGACCCGTTTGCCGACTGACATGACCAAACCCGCAAAACCCGGTCTCAGCTACAAGGCCCGTCGTCGATGGGCCTTGGTGATCCTGCTGGTGGGGCTGCCGATCTACATCATGGTCGCGGTCACCATCATGAACAGCCTGAACCGCCCGCCCATTCTGGTCGAGTTCCTGATCTACATCGTGCTTGGGGTTGTCTGGGCGCTGCCATTCAAGTTTGTTTTTCGCGGGATCGGTCAGGCGGATCCGGACGCAAAACGGTTCGATGACGATCCGCGCTGATCGGCAGAAATCGAAATTTTGCGAATGATCATGTCGCATTCAGCGCCATCGAACTGCAATTTTCGCGGTGAAAAAATGCTTGCGCTCGCGTGCGAATCTGTGGCGCCAAAGTTCTAGGCATCGTGCTGAATTATTTAACTAACTGAAAAATATGAATTTTTCCGAGAGGCGATTTGCAGCGTGACAGCTTCAAAAAGCGGCATTTGTCATATTTTTGTGCCATTGCCTTCTAAACACGCAAGAATCACGCCCTGATTTCCGACTGTTGCGCCTATAGTCGCACCTGAAAGACATCAACAATGACTCGCGCGTTCCGATCAGAAGTCGGCCTTGGTGATAGCCGGGGGGCAGTCTTTTCCGAACTCTGATCACCGTCGCGGATGCGCGGACTGGAGGTATTACATAATGACGGCAAAATTAGTGGTTGGCGTTGACGGACACGGTTCAGGCGATCGCGCCTTGGACTATGCCCAGCAGCTCGCCGGCAAGATCGACGCCTGCGAATTGCTCGTGGTGTATATTATTGAATGGTCTCCCTATTCGTTCCAGACACCCGAGGAAAACGAACAGCGCCACAAACGGCGCGAAAAGGAAATCGCGATCGCCCAAGAGCGAATCATCCAGCCTGCAGTCGAGAAATTGACCAAAGAGGGGCTTAACGCACGGGGCATCGTGCGTCACGGCAATGTGGCGGATGCACTGAATGAGGTCGCGGTCAAAGAGAAGGCGGAGCAGATCATTGTTGCGCGAGCGAGCGAACGCAGCCTGTCTCAGCGGATATTTGGCAGTTCAACGGCCAACCTGGTGATGGAAGCCAGCGTCCCAGTCACCGTTGTCGGATAGAAGGATCTTCATATGAAACGCGCAGTTACAACAGCGCTGTCTGCTGCGACAGCAATTGGGTTGGCGGCTCCCGCCGTCGCTCAGGAAGCCGTGACGCTGGACCAAAAGGTAAACGCAGCCTTTGCCAGTGCAACCGGTCCCTTTGTCAGCCTCATCTTTGCCCCGCTTCCGGGAACGAACTTTCCATGGATCGTGCTGTGGCTGGTGGTCGCGGCCTCGATCTTTACCCTCTATTTTGCCTTCGTTCAGTTCCGGTTCTTCGGACATGCGATTTCGCTGGTCAAGGGCGACTATTCCGATCCCAACGACGCGGGCGAGGTAAGTCACTTTCAAGCGCTCGCAACGGCTTTGTCCGGTACGGTCGGGCTTGGTAACATCGCCGGCGTTGCGGTGGCCGTTGGCATCGGCGGACCCGGTGCAACGTTCTGGATGATCCTCGCCGGCCTTTTGGGCATGGCGTCAAAGTTCACCGAATGTACGCTGGGTGTGAAGTATCGGAACGAATATCCTGACGGTTCGGTTTCCGGTGGCCCGATGTACTATATGTCCAAGGGGTTCAACGAACTTGGCCTGCCGGGTGGTAAGATCCTTGCGGTCCTGTTCTCGATCTTCTGTATCCTTGGTGCACTTGGCGGCGGCAACATGTTCCAGGCCAACCAGGCGCATGCACAGATCTCCGGGATCGTTGGCGACTATCCGGGCTGGATTACGGGTGTAATCTTTGCCGGTGTGGTGTTTGCAGTGATCGTAGGCGGCATCAAGTCGATCGCCCGCGTGACCGAAAAAGTTGTGCCATTCATGGGCATTCTTTACGTCGGTGCTGCGGTGATCATTCTGATCGTGAATTTTGATCAGATTGGCTGGGCCTTTGGCCAGATCTTCGCCGGTGCCTTTACAGGTCTGGGCGTTGCAGGCGGTATGGTCGGAGCGCTTATTCAGGGCTTCAAGCGGGCGGCGTTCTCGAACGAAGCTGGCGTTGGTTCTGCGGCGATTGCCCACTCGGCGGTCCGCACCAAGGAACCGATCACCGAAGGATTTGTATCCCTGCTCGAGCCGCTGATTGACACAGTTGTGATCTGTACAATGACGGCTCTGGTGATCACCATCTCCGGTGTTCAGCAAATTGATCCGGCAACAGGCCTGTTCATTCTGACTGAAGACGGCAGCATGATCGCGACCGAAGGCGGTGTTCAGGGCGTTCAGTTGACCTCGGCGGCCTTTGCGTCCGGGATCAGTTGGTTCCCGTTTGTGCTGGCGATCGCGGTGGTCCTGTTTGCCTTCTCGACGATGATCTCTTGGTCCTACTACGGTCTCAAGGCGTGGACCTACCTGTTCGGCGAAGGCAAGGTGACAGAACTGATCTTCAAGGTGATCTTCTGTATCTTCGTTGTCATCGGTGCGGCTGCGAGCCTCGGGCCAGTCATCGACTTCTCTGATGCGGCAATCTTTGCGATGGCTGTGGTTAACGTCTTTGCGCTCTATTTCCTGATGAAGGTCGTGCGCAAGGAACTGGCATCCTACAGCAGCCGTCTGGCATCTGGCGAAATTCACAAGTTTACACACTGAATTTCGCTGGCGGGCTGCAATCGCAGCCTGCCACGATCTAGAATAAAAAACGGCGGCCTATCATGGGCCGCCGTTTCCTGTTTGGGACTTGGGCCTGTTACCCGGTGGCGTGCTTGGCTGGACGAAATCCAATATCATCGGATGCGGTGAACCTCCCACCGCCCGCTTCCTCAATCTTGCCATCACGCAGCAAATCGCCAAATGAACGCAGGCTGTCCTCGCGGTCATAGGCGGTAGCGCCATCGATCTGGCGCAGTTTGCTCATCAGCTGAGGGCGCGAGAACTGTTTGCGGCCTTCGACGAAAGACAGGTAGGCCGCCGCCGCCTCCAGCACATCGGGCATTTCGGTGATGCCATTTTCCCGGACAAATTCGGCAAAGGCCGTGTCGCTGCCTGCTGGTACCGCGTCATATTCGGTCGTCGCCGCGTAGACACGACGCGGGCGCACGGGACCACGGCGTGCAGCGCTGTCTTCGACGTCGATCCGCTGCTCCTGCACCAGTTTCAATGGGGCGTTCTGAACTTGATCGGTCGGGCGGCCAGGGCGCTTAGGCGCCGGGCGTGACGGTTTGACGACGCTGGCGAGATCGTCGCGATACACATCATCAGAGTCTTGCCTGCCGCCTGAGCGGGTTCCACCTGCCACGGCTGCGGCAGCACGCAGATGGCTGTAGGTGTCTCGCGACGTCGATGATTCTGGCTCATCCATCCTTGCATCGGCGGTCGCCATCAAGCGCGCGAGTTCATTGCCGCCCAGCAGAAGCTTGTTCTTTTGCGAATGGGGGGCTGTGGATTGCTCTGCGACCTCATGCAGATCTCCTGCGGCCAGTGCGGCATCGATATCCGCACGTTTGACCTTGACCACTTGCGGCGTATCCGTTGTTGCCTCGGCTTTTCTGGCAGAAGTCCCGTCAGAAATCATTTCTTCCGGCTTCAAAAGGTAGGGAATCAGGTAATCCTCCTCTGCCTCTGCCTCTGCCTCTGCCTCTGCCTCTGCCTCTGCCTCTGCCTCTGCCTCTGCCTCTGCCTCTGCCTCTGCCTCTGCATTTGGGGGAGTGTCTTCGGTTGCCGAAATGGTGCCGAGCACTTTTTCCATGACCGCGTCTTCATCGGGGTCCGCTTCAGTCACGTGTTCTCTCTGAGAGGCCGGCTCATCAACCTCGGCAGCAATTGGCTCCTCTGTCGCAGCAGAGAACTCCGCTTGATCCGCCGCATCGTCGGCTGGCGTGTCATCTTCTGGCGCAGGCGCGGTTTCCGGTTCTGCCTGTTCCTCGCGAAGCGCATCGGTCATGTCGTCGGTGTAGGAGCCGGCAAAGAACTCTTCGACCGTGTCCACATCTTCGGGCTGGTCATCGTCTTCGAGCTTTGCCGCGTTGCGCGCGACGACGGCGCGAAGCCGTTGCAGCTTGGCAGAGACACTGTCGTCGGGAAGCTCCTCTGTGGCGTCTTTTGCCGTTTCGGCCTGCGGCTGATCGGGTTCTGAGACCTGCGCCATCACCTCGGCCAGACTGAGGGCTTCGTTTTCCCGGTCGCTGTGCGGGTCCGCCCGACGTTCCGATGCGCCGTCAGTATCGGGCACGAATTCGGCGTCTTCTGCCCGGAGCAGGATACTGCCACGCTCACTGGTGTGGATATCGACGGGGCGGGGTTCGTTGTTTTTGGCGATCCGCGCAAGATTTGCGGTATCGGGGAGCATTTCCTGTTCACCGAAATTGGGATCCGACGCAGACAGGGCGCGGAAATATTCGGTAATTTCCTTGAGTGTTCCAACGGAGTCGTCAAACCCCTCGAGCGTGCAGGAAAATGCACCGTAGGAAACCGTCAGAACTTTATTGTTGTTCGCCATGCTGCCCATCCTCAGAGAGTTGCCGCTGACCCTTACACAATCACTTGGTTTAATTTACCATACCGTGGGCGTCAAAAAATCGTCCGATTATGATCTGATATCATTATCTCTTTGTGGCCAGAATGTGTTCCCGCTCCAAAAAAGAGGATCAACTCACGCATGAATGATGCAAAAATCCAGAGCGACACCGGCGTTACGCTCGTTGGCGGAGGCGAGATTGGGCCCGAGGATATCTCGCTGGCGTTGCGTCTTGCGCCCTTGCTTGTCGCAGTGGATGGCGGGGCTTCGGTGGCACTAGACGGCGGGCATGACATTCACGCGGTCGTTGGGGATTTCGACAGTCTGAAGGCGCGCGATCGCGCGCGGATTCCTGCCGATCGCCTGCTTCGGGTCGAGGAACAGGACAGTACGGACTTTGAAAAGGCGCTGCGCAGCATCTCGGCGCCGGTGATTCTCGGGGTGGGGTTCCTCGGCGCTCGGCTGGATCATCAGTTTGCGGCGTTCAACGCGCTGGCCCGTTTTCCTGAAAAACCCTGCATCCTGATCGGAGAGACCGAGATCGTGCTGCACGTGCCGCCGGTGCTGGAACTGGAGTTGGCGGATGGCGACGTGGTGTCGCTGTTCCCGATGGCCGCAGTCAGCGGGCGGTCTCAGGGGTTGAAATGGCCCATCGACGGGCTTGCTTTGGCCCCCAACGGACGCATCGGGACCTCGAACCGTGCGACGGGTCGGACAACGCTGCAGATGGATGGACCTGGGCTTCTCGCAATCCTGCCGCGTCGGGCATTGGCGTCTGCTCTTACTGCGCTGGCAGAGACTCATCCTCGGGCGTCTGTCGGGCAATCGCCCGTGCGACGGCCTGCTCGCGCATGATCACATAAAGCCCTGCGGCAATCGTGACCATAATCCCAATGCTGGCTAACGTGTTGGGCAGGTCCCGGAAAATGAGCCAGCCGATAACCGTGGCGACGGGGATCTCGAGATATTGCATCGGCGCGAGTGTCGCGGCGGGCGCATAGCGCAGCGACCATGTCATCAACAGATGCGCTCCGGTCCCGAGCAAACCGATGGCCAAGAGCAAGCCCCATTCCGTCGCATTGGGTTGAATGAGGCTCAGGCCGGGCCACCCCGCAGCATTCCCGATCAGAATCGCAGGCAGCAACAGGATCGTCGCAATCACCCCGCTCACGGCCTGCAATCCGATCGGATCGGTCTCCTTGGCCAATTGACGGGTCACAAGCATGAAGAACGAGAAATTGACCGCCACGACAAGCGGCCACAACGCCGGCCAGCCGATTTCAGCAAAGCTTGGTTGAATGACCATCAGCGTTCCGATGAAACCGACGATGCAGCCGATCAGCCTGCGACTGCCGACCTCTTCGGACAGCACGAACTTGCCGAGCAACAACATGATGAAAGGCATGACAAAGGCAATTGCGACCGCGTCGGCGAGTGGCAGGTACTTTAGCGCAGTGAACATGGCGCCGATACCGGTGATATGCAGCACCGTTCGCACAATCGTCAGTGTCAGCACCCGCCCGCGCATTCGCCACAGTCGCCCGGTGAGATAGACAATCGGGATGAGCGCGATCGCCTGAATGGCAAATCGCACCACCAGCAGCTGACCAAGCGGGACCGAATGTCCAAGCAATTTCGCCACCGCATCGCCCATCGGCGCCACGATGCAGAAACCAAGCATCAAAAGAACGCCCAAGAGGGGCTGGTCGGTGGACATAGCAGTCACGCTAGCAGTGCCGAGAAATCATGCAAGGAAACGTTCTGGTTACCAAACGTTACACTGGATGGTGTCTCAGAAGTTGGCAGATATTCCGAAGTGATTGGCCGGAAAGCGAAATTCCGTGCCGCGTGGAAGACACGCTGCATCCGAAATTGGTGCCGCAAGACACGTTCATCGCGACACTTTTTAACAAAGCTCGCGCAATGCGCGAATCATTCGTTCAGCAGTTTGGGACATTTACCGCCAGCCCACCAAGCGACGTTTCCTTATAGCGTTCGCTCATATCTTCGCCGGTTTGCCGCATGGTTTCGATGCAGGCGTCGAGCGGAACCAGGTGCGTGCCGTCGCCGCGTAGGGCAAGGCTTGCGGCGGACACGGCCTTGATCGCGCCGAGCCCGTTTCGTTCGATGCATGGCACCTGAACAAGCCCGCGCACCGGGTCACAGGTCATTCCCAGATGATGCTCAAGCGCGATTTCAGCGGCGTTTTCCACCTGCTCGGGTTTGCCGCCCATGACGGCACAGAGTCCGGCGGCGGCCATGGCTGCGGCGCTGCCGACTTCGGCCTGACAGCCCGCTTCTGCCCCGGAAATCGAGGCGTTGAACTTGACCAACCCGCCGATGGCCGCTGCAGTCAGCAGGAAATCCTCGATATGCGCCGTGGATGCGCCCGGAACATGGTCAAGGTAATAGCGCAGCACCGCAGGCAACACACCCGCCGCCCCGTTTGTTGGGGCGGTTACGACCTGCCCGCCAGCGGCGTTTTCCTCGTTCACCGCCATCGCATAGACGCTCATCCAGTCGTTGATCGTATGCGGTGCGGTCAGGTTCATTCCACGCTCGGCAATCAGCGCATCATGGATGCCCTTGGCGCGCCGTTTGACGCTGAGCCCGCCGGGGAGAATGCCATCCGTCGTCAAGCCGCGATCTATGCAGCCGTTCATGACCTCCCAAATGCGCGCTGTGCCCGCTGCCAGCTGGTCTGCACCGCCGCGGGACAGTTCGTTTGCTCGCTTCATCGCGGCAATGGACTTGCCAGTTTGTCTTGCCATCTCGAGCATCTCGGCGGCGGATTTGAACGGGTGGGGGACCGGTGCGCCGGAATCAGTGTCCTTGCCAGCGGCAAGTTCATCCTCGGTCATCACAAACCCGCCGCCGATTGAGTAATAGGTCTGGCGCAACGTCACGTCGCCCTGGGCATCGGTAGCCATCAGGACCATGCCGTTGGCATGGCCCGGCAGCACATGGTCGTAATCAAAGATCAGGTCGGTGGCCGGGTTGAAAGACAGCTGGCCAAGCCCCTCGGGCGACATGCGATGTGTCGATTTGATCTCGGCAAGGGCAATTGCGGCGGCGTCGGCATCGTAGGTTTCGGGCCGAAATCCGGCGAGCCCCAGTATAGTGGCCCGATCCGTGGCGTGACCCACACCGGTAAATGCCAGACTGCCGTGCAACGATACCCGTAACCCGGCAAAGCCGAAGGGCGAGGCGCGCATCTGGTCGAGGAACCGCGCGGCGGCGACCATCGGACCCATCGTGTGCGACGAGGACGGTCCGACACCGATCTTGAACATGTCAAATACCGAAAGGAACATGGCGCACCCTCTGCTTATTCGTGCCAATTGCTCTATCACACGCCGATCGGGCGATTGTCGTCAAGAAAGCGACGCTTTGCCCGACGATATGACACTTTCACGGATCAGGTCGCGCTGCCCTCTGGCGGGTTTGCATGACGCGGGGCGGTGAACGGTGTCGGCCCTAACCCTTCGGCGACCTCTGCCGCGCGGGTTGCCGGATGGCATTCGAGACCTGCTAGAAGCGCATAGAGAGCCGGATGCGCCGACAGGTCGAACCAGCCTCGGTCCGAATCGCTGGGATACAACACCATCCAGCGCAAAAGACAGGCCAAATACCAGCACAATCCGGTTGGCGCATCCGCTGCCAGCCAAGCAGGGGACTGCGCCGCCAAAGCGTCAAGGTTGGCGAGATGAGTGCGCAGCCGACCCTGTACCGTTTCGCGCAATACAGCCTGCGCGGCCAGGTCGCGACCGACGTAGAGATGCGGGTAGAATGTCATCCTTTGATCTGCATGCAGTGTGTTGGAGACAAAGAACAACCACTTCAGATAGGCGCCACGGTCCGGCTTACCTGGCGCAGGGGCGCTGCTGTGATGGGTATCGGCCAGCCACAACAGGATCGCGCCGGTCTCAAACATCGGCCCTTGTGGCGTTTCCAGAACCGGGATCAGGCCGTTGGGGTTCAATCTGAGATAGGTGGGGTCGCGCTGGGCCTGCCGGGAACGGTCGACGAGCACAGTTTCGTAGCCCAGCCCCAACTGTTCCAGCGTCAGCCGAACAATCAGTGACGCATTGTCGGGCGCGTAGTGCAAACGATAGACCGGGATCATTGGCGCCTTGCAACGGTTACGAAGTGACTCAGCGAGAACCAGAAGCGTCCGACTTTTGCAAGGTCCGTCTGCTCTTGCGCCCAGGCGCTGGTTTCGTCTTCGGGCATGGCCCCGGTCGACATTGCATATGCCGTCATCAGGCGGATCATCATCTGCGCCAACCCATCAGGCCGCATATCAATGTCGCATGTGGTGTACGGGATCACGGTTTCCATCCTGAAACCTGCGGCCAAAAGTGCGCCCGGTAAAATCTGCGGCACGCGCCGTTCCGCGACATGACGATCCCAGATGCCCACCATCTTGGCCATTCGTTCGGGGTCATCGCTGTGCCAGGCCAGCGTATCAAAATGCATGTCGGAAATGACGACGCGCCCGCCAAGGCGTAGAACTCGGTGCAATTCCGTGAGGGCAGGGCGCATATCATCGAAATACTCGAACACCTGAAGCGACACCGCCTTGTCGATACTGGCCGCCTCAAAGGGCAGCGAGTCTGCGGACCCTTGCAACAGCGTCACGTTCTCTCGTTCTTGGCATCGCTGTTTGGCCGCGCTCAGCATGTCGGCGCTGGCGTCCAGCCCCAGAATATGCCCTGCCGCGCCCACGGCTCGCGCGAGTTCCAATGTCAGCAATCCGTTGCCGCATCCGAGATCAAGAATGCGTTCGCCCGGACGGGGCGCCACGGCGTCAAAACTTATCCGCCGCCGTCGTGTGAAATCGGCGCCTTGATAAGCGTCTTCCAGCAGGCGTGCGGTCTGTTCGTCAAATTTCAGCATGCCAACCCCGCGAATGACCTTTCTCAAACCTAACACAACCCGGCAGGTCTCACCAAACCGCCAATCCCTGCATTTCGCCCCTCGCCCCTCTGGATCAACTCGCCTATAAGGCCGGGAACTGACTTGGAGACCTGCCCATGACCGGAGAAATGTCGCCCGCCGACAAGGCCAAATTAGTCGCTGCAAATCGTGCTGCAGAGCATGTCGAGGACGGGATGCAGGTGGGTCTTGGTACAGGAAGCACGGCGGCCTGGCTGGTCAAACGGCTCGGCGAACGGGTGCGCGACGAAGGGTTAACGTTCCGTGGTGTGCCGACCTCGACCCGCACCGCGACACAGGCGCGCGAAGAAGGGATCGAAGTGATCACGCTGGATCAGGCCGGTTGGCTGGACCTGACCATCGACGGTGCCGACGAATTTGACAGTGAACTCACCCTGATCAAAGGCGGTGGCGGGGCGCATTTGCAGGAAAAGATCGTTGCAAAGGCCAGCGACCGGATGATCGTGATTGCGGACGCGGCGAAAGAGGTTGCAACCCTTGGTGCCTTTCCATTGCCGGTCGAGGTGATCCCCTTTGGCCTGAACAGCACGCAAAAGCTGATCGAAGAGGCGCTTGTCGCGATGGATGTTCAGGGGCGGACAACGGCCCTGCGGATGAACGGCGATGCGCCGTTCGTGACCGATGAGGGTAACCACATCATCGACTTGCGCCTGCAACGGATCGGCGATGCGCGCGCAATGTCCCTGATGCTGAACCAGCTTCCCGGTGTGGTCGAAAATGGCCTGTTCATCGAAATGTGTGATCTCGTGATCGTTGGTCATGCTGACGGTCGTGTCGATCTGCACCATGTCACCAAGGCGTCGGTCTGACATGACCGGCACCCCAAACCGACAGATCCATTTAACCGAGTGAAGGTGCATCCGGATGAGCTTTGATTATGATCTCTTTGTAATTGGAGGCGGCTCTGGCGGTGTGCGTGCCGCGCGCGTGGCCGCATCCGAGACCGGCGCCAAGGTCGCGCTCGCCGAGGATGACCGCTATGGCGGCACCTGTGTCATTCGGGGCTGCGTGCCCAAGAAACTCATGGTGTTTGCATCCGGATATGGCGAGATGGCGGCTGAGGCGCGGTCCTATGGCTGGGACATTTCTGATGGCGCATTTGACTGGACCGCGTTCTGCGACAAACTGAATGCCGAACTCGACCGGCTCGAAGGCGTGTATCGCAAACTTTTGGGCAATGCGGGTGTCACCACGTATGACGCACGGGCGACGCTCAAGGATGCGCATACGGTCAGCCTGTCGACCGGCGAAGAGATCACGGCCAAGCATATTCTCGTGGCGACGGGTGGGCATCCGGTCCGGCCTGATCTGCCCAATGCCGACCTTGGGGTCGTGTCCGACGATATCTTTCATCTGACCGAACTGCCGAAATCTCTGTTGATCATCGGTGGTGGCTACATCGCCTGCGAATTTGCCTGCATCATGCGCGGGCTGGGCGTCGAGGTAACGCAATACTATCGTGGGGCGCAGGTCTTGCGTGGCTTTGACGAAGAGGCCCGCGGACTGGTGGCCGAGTCGATGCGCGACAAGGGGGTCGATCTGCATGTAGGTACCGATATTATCGAGATGGGCCCCGCAGAAAGTGGTGGCAAGGCAGGCGATCCGGTTCGGGTCAAGGCCACCAACGGCAGCGAGCGCGTGTTTGATTCGGTGTTGTTTGCCACGGGTCGTGTCGCCAACACCGGCAACATGGGGCTGGAAGATGTCGGGGTCAAACTGGGTCGCAAGGGTGAGATCGTCGTTGATGAATACAGCCAGACCGCGGTGCCATCCGTTTATGCCATCGGTGACGTGACAGACCGGGTCAACCTGACCCCGGTTGCGATCCGCGAGGGCATGGCCTTTGTCGAGACCGTATTCAAAGGCAATCCGACGCCGGTGGATCACGAATTGATCGCAAGCGCGATCTTTACGCAGCCAGAGATGGGTACGGTTGGCCTGAGCGAAGAGGCCGCTGCCGAACAGGAACCGATCGAGGTCTATTGCACCAGCTTCCGGCCGATGCAGACAGCCTTTGCCGACAAACCCGACCGGGTGATGATGAAGCTTGTAGTCAGCAAGGCAAACCGCAAGGTTCTGGGCTGTCACATCGTTGCGCCCAATGCGGGCGAGATGATTCAGCTCGCTGGCATCGCAGTCAAGATGGGGGCGACCAAGGAAGATTTCGATCGGACGGTTGCGGTCCACCCGACGATGAGCGAAGAAATCGTGACAATGAAAACACCGATACGGACGGCCTGACCGTTTCAGGCTTGAATATTCTGATATGGCATCCACCTATCAGACACGCATCAGCGCAGCGCCTAATGGCGCGGTATGACAAGGGGAAACACAACATATGGCGGGAAACAGTGGCGGTCCCTGGGGGGGCGGCGGTTCATCCGGCGGCGGTGGCGGCGATGATGATCGTCGTAACGGCAGCGGCAAACGAAGCGGAGAGGGCAAGCCCGGCTCTGACGGCGCGCAGATTCCGGAAATCGACGAACTGGTCAAGAAAGGCCAGGAGCAACTGCGCGTCCTGATGGGCGGTCGCGGTGGTTCGGGGCAGAAAGGCGGCGGCAGCAACGGCACCGGTGGATCCGGTGGCGGTGGCGGCGGCAGCCCTCTGTTCACTCGTGGAACACTCGTACTTGGCGCGCTCGTCGCAGCTGTTGCTTGGGGTATGGCGAGCTTCTACACCGTCAAGCCCGAAGAAAAATCGGTCGAGCTGTTCCTTGGCAAGTTCTATTCGATCGGCGAACCCGGTCTGAACTTTGCGCCTTGGCCATTCGTGACGGCAGAAGTCATCCCGGTCACGCGCGAACAGATCGAAGAGATCGGTGCAGGCACCCGTGGCAATGATGCCGGGTTGATGCTGACCGGCGATGAAAACATCGTCGATATCGACTTTCAGGTTGTCTGGAACATCGCGTCACCGGACCAGTACCTGTTCAACCTGCGTGATCCGCGTCTGACCATTCAGGCGGTGTCGGAATCGGCGATGCGCGAAATCATCGCGCAATCCGAACTCGCGCCGATCCTGAACCGAGACCGGGGGATCATCTCGCAGCGGCTTGAGGAACTGATCCAATCCACCATGGATAGTTATGACAGCGGCGTGAACATCGTCCGAGTTAACTTTGACGGTGCCGACCCACCAGAGTCAGTCAAGGACGCCTTCCGCGCCGTACAATCGGCTGGGCAGGAACGCGACCGGCTGGAAAAGCAGGCGGATGCCTATGCCAACCGGGTGCTTGCGGGCGCAAGGGGTGAGGCCGCACAAACGCTGGAAGAATCCGAAGGCTATCGTGCGCGTGTTGTGAACGAAGCAACCGGTGAAGCCAGCCGTTTCAGTGCGGTTCGCGCCGAGTACGACAAGGCACCGGAAGTGACGCGCAAACGTCTCTATCTGGAGACCATGGAGCAGGTGCTGGGTGATGTGAACAAGATCATTCTGGATGATACCAGCACCAGCGGCGGACAGGGCATCGTTCCCTACCTGCCCCTGAACGAGCTTCGCAAGCCAGCGCAGGAGTCAAACTGATGCGGAAAACTACTTTTCTCCTTCCCATCCTCGTGTTGGTCGTTGTTGGCGCCTTATCTGCGGTATTTATCGTAGACGAACGTGAACGGGCGCTGGTTCTTCAATTCGGTCGTGTGATTGACGTCAAGGAAGACCCCGGCCTCGCCTTCAAGATTCCGGTGATTCAGGAAGTCGTTACCTATGACGACCGCATTCTGGGACGTGAAGTCGGCCCGCTCGAAGTCACGCCGCTGGATGACCGCCGACTGGTTGTCGACGCGTTTGCGCGCTACCGCATCACCAATGTGCGCCAGTTCCGCGAAGCGGTTGGTGTCGGTGGTATTCCTGCCGCCGAAGCGCGGCTGGATTCAATCCTGCGTTCACAGATTCGCGAGGTTTTGGGTTCTGTCAGTTCAGACGACATTCTGAGTTCGGACCGTGCGACGCTGATGCTCCGTATCCGGAACGCGGCGATTGCCGAAGCGCGCGGACTTGGTCTTGAGGTGATCGACGTGCGGCTGAAACGTACTGACTTGCCGCAGGCCAACCTTGAAGCGACATTTGCAAGGATGCGGGCAGAGCGGGAACGTGAGGCGGCGGACGAAATCGCGCGTGGTGAAGAGGCTGCACAGCGGGTGCGTGCCCAGGCCGACCGTACGGTGGTCGAACTGGTGTCCGATGCCCAGCGTGAGGCAGAGATTATCCGTGGTGAAGCAGATGCGTTGCGCAACAACATCTTTGCTGAAGCCTATGGTAAAGATCAGGAATTCTTCGAATTCTATCGCTCACTCATTGCGTATCAACGTTCGCTGAAGGGCGACAACTCGTCGATGGTCATGTCGCCGGATTCCGAATTCTTCAACTACCTGCGCTCGCCGACTGGCGCGTCGTCGGACAAGTAGCGACCCAATATGGGTATGATTCTTCTGGCTCTCGGGCTGGTACTGATTGTCGAGGGGCTGGCTTGGGTGCTGGCCCCTTCGCTTATTGAACAGATGCTTGAAATGCTGCGCAATCTGCCTGAGTCGGCGCGCCGTCAGATTGGCGCGCTTGCCATTGTCAGCGGGTTGATCCTGCTGTGGTGCGCGCATTGGTTCGGAGCAGTCTGAGAGAGAATGGCTGTTCATACCATCCGTGCATCCATTCAATTCCACTTGAATATCGGCAACACCCTTTGCTGCGCGCGGCAAAGACCCTACATATTGCAAGGAATGCAGGATCGGCACCGCGCGTGCATCCGGTCCGGAGAAATTTAAAGAGGAGATGGCATAGTGAGGCCACAGGCAATTGCAATTCCAGCAGCGGACAAACACCCCGTACAGGCGCGGATACGCCTGCTTTGGCTAGGTCTTCTGGCGCTGAGCTTCCTTATGGTGCAGGCGCTCGCTGCGCAGGCCAAGCCGGAAAGCCTGGCACCGCTCGCTGAAAAGATCAGCCCGGCGGTGGTCAACATCACGACATCTACCATGGTCGAAGGCCGAACCGGACCGCAGGGCATCGTACCCGAAGGCTCGCCCTTTGAGGATTTCTTTCGCGAGTTTCAGGACCGCAACAATAGGGACGGAGAGCCCCGGCCGCGCCGTTCTTCGGCACTTGGTTCCGGTTTCGTGATTTCCGAAGATGGATATGTCGTCACCAACAACCACGTGATTGACGGTGCGGATGAGATCCTGATCGAATTCTTCTCCGGCGATGAACTGCCCGCCAAGGTGATCGGGACAGACCCGAACACTGATATTGCCCTGCTCAAGGTCGAGTCGGATGAGCCGCTGTCTTTCGTAAGCTTTGGCGACAGCGACAATGCGCTGGTCGGTGATTGGGTGATGGCCATGGGCAACCCGTTGGGGCAGGGCTTTTCTGTCTCGGCCGGTATTGTGTCGGCGCGCAACCGGGCGCTGTCGGGCACCTATGACGACTACATTCAGACGGACGCGGCGATCAACCGGGGCAACTCGGGTGGCCCCCTGTTCAACATGGAAGGCGAAGTGATTGGCGTGAACACTGCGATCCTATCACCGAATGGTGGCTCGATCGGTATCGGGTTTTCGATGGCATCCAACGTGGTGACACGCGTGGTCGATCAGTTGAAGGAGTTCGGTGAAACCCGTCGCGGCTGGTTGGGTGTGCGCATCCAGGATGTGACCGAGGAAATCGCAGAGGCCATGGGGCTGGAAGTTGTGGCGGGTGCGCTGATCACCGACGTGCCGGAAGGTCCCGCCAAAGAGGCAGGATTGCTGTCTGGCGATGTGATCGTCAACTTTGACGGAACCGAAGTCACCGATACCCGCAGCCTTGTGAAAAAGGTTGGAAACACGACCGTCGGCAAGGCCGTCCGTGTTGTGGTTTTCCGCGATGGCGCCACCAAGACCATTCTGGTTACACTTGGCCGCCGTGAAGAAGCCGAAGGCGCGGTTCCTGCTGCTGCCACCGAACCGGATGCCGAGATCAAGGAAGAAGAGGTTCTGGGCATGACCATAACCGTTCTGACGCCTGAGATGCGCGGAGAGCTTGGCGTTGACGACGGGCTGAACGGGTTGGTCGTGATGGATATCGACGAAACCTCGGAGGCCTTTGAAAAAGGGCTGCGGGCAGGTGATCTGATCACCGAAGTTGGCCAGCAAAAGGTGACGTCAATCGATCAGATGGACGAGCAGATCACCGCTGCGCGTGATGCAGGCCGCAAATCACTGCTTCTGCTGGTGCGCAGGGGTGGTGATCCGCGTTTTGTGGCGCTTAACATCGAAGACTGAGATCCGCCGGCATTCACCGCGAAAACACGATGAAACGGCAAAGAGCCATGCGTTTGCACGCATGGCTCTTTTTCCGGGGGCCGGTAAGGGAGGAGCACACAGGGAAATGGCCGGCCCTGGAAACTGGGGGAACAGATGGTCAGGGCCACCTGTCCCGGGAATGCAAGCGCAGCTGGACACGATGGAACTGGTTACCGAGAGAAACAAAAAAACTGACTAAATGTCCCATTGGGGAAAGATGTTTGGGGACGGAGGAACAGGCACGATTTCGGAGCGTTAGGGGACGGCGTGTCATTGTAGCTCCTTTCATTTCTAACTGTGCCAGAGGCGTTGCGCTTTTCGTACACCCTTTTTGCCCGAGAATCGCCTCGCCGTATGTGAACCAGCACACATAGCAGAGCTAAAAAGCACAAATTGTCAGAATTTTTTCGCATGGGTCGCAAGACCCTGCACCCGGTTCAGATCCGGCCGGGTTCGGCCAGCCGCGACAGACCTTCCCAGTCCTGGATCACCAGACCACCGCGCGCGCCCTTGATGATACCGTCGCGTTTCCAGATCGACAGGATCTTGGAGACCGCTTCGCGCGTTGCGCCGACGAACTCCGCAAGCTCTGCCTGAGACAGGTCGAGTTTGCAGGGCGTGATCGTTTCCCCGGGGGCCAGATGAAGAATCTTGCAGGCCAGCCGGGTCGGCAGAGGTAGGAAAACCTGTTCGTTCAACTGACGTCCCATCCACCGCATGCGCTGACCCGCAAGGTGGATCATGTCGACGGCGAGTTCAGGTTGCCTGCGAATTTGCTTGAGCACATCCGCATGGCGCACACGCCACAGCAGCGCGTCTTCGACAGCGGTGGCGGTAGCAGTGCGGGCACCGGGATCAAACAGGGAAATTTCGCCAAACAACTCGCCGCGCCGCATCATTTCGAGCGTCAGCTTGCGCCCATCCGCCGCGAGCACGCTGAATTCCACGGCCCCCTTGATGATCGCATAGAGCGCATCGCCCTCGTCGCCCTGCTCAAACAGCGTATCCCCCGGCGCCAGTTTGATCTCGGTCGCCTGCTCGGACAGCATTTTTCGGAGCCCGGCGGATACATCCGACAGGAATCCGATCTCGGGCAGGCGTTGCGATGCCATACTTATGTCCCCTTTGCTCTCTCCGGCTGCAGACTAGCAAATTTCACGACCCCGGCAAAAGCGGGAAAAGTGGTTTTCTGACCGGGAGCGCAGGGGATCGTGAGTTTCGTGGCGTCGAAATGATCCAACAGAGACCCGCACGGTTAGATCAAAATGCGAAATTTAAGCGAATCCGGGTCGATCAAGAACCTCGTGCGGGCAGATTCGGCTGGCGTGTCTCAAATTGCTTGACTAAAGAGAGGTTCGAGACACGCAGGGGAGCCGGACGGCATGGCAAAAATCACATATATCGAGCATGGCGGCAAAGAGCATGTGGTCGAGGTCGCCAACGGGCTGACCGTGATGGAAGGTGCACGCGACAATAATATTCCGGGTATCGAAGCCGATTGCGGCGGGGCCTGTGCCTGCTCGACCTGCCATGTTTATGTCGATCAGGGTTGGGTGGAAAAGCTGCCGGCCAAGGACGACATGGAAGAAGATATGCTCGACTTTGCTTATGAGCCTGATGCCGAACGCTCGCGTTTGACCTGCCAGATCAAGGTCACGGATGCTCTGGACGGTTTGATCGTTCAAATGCCGGAAAAGCAGATATGATACCGGACCGGGCGCGGCGTCGACCCGCCCGCCTGTGGCAACGGCCCACACGCCGCGCATTGCTTGTCTGGGCGCTTTCTTGCGGATGTCGCTTGCACCTGAGCGAACCCTTTTCGACTGACAAACCGGCCTTGCTGCCTGGGCTGTCTTGATTAAGTGGAGAGGGCGGTGAAGTATGCAGCGCTTACTGGAGTTAAAACTGGTGTTTCCCGTTTTGTCGATCGCGATGCCGAGCTTCTCTTGCAGGACTTTGTTCCGCCCGCCGCGCCGTTGATGATTTCCGATGCTATCGCGACTCCAGCTTTGTGTCCCTGACGCTGCCTCCGGGGTGGCAGGGCGAGCGCGCCGTTCGCCGCATCGACAGATCGCGGGGATCCTGTCCGGTAGCTATCGTCCAGACGCCTGAAGAGGGTTAGGGCGAGCCCGTCCTATAAGGCCCGCCAGCCAATGTCGCGCCGGAAAAAGCCCTGCGGCCAGTCGATGTTGTCGGCCATATCATAGACCCGTTGCCGGGCTTCGGCTAACGAACTGCCACGGGCGGTGAGGTTCAGAACCCGCCCACCGCTGGCCGTGACCTTGCCATCGCGTTCGGAGGTGCCTGCGTGAAAGCACATCTGGGCGCTGGATTCGGGTAGCCCGTCAAGCCCGCCAATTACATCGCCCTTTTGGTAGCTGCCGGGATAGCCTTGGGCCGCCATGACCACCGTCATTGCGTGATCATCAGCCCAGTGCACCTGCGCCTTGTCTAGGCGCGCTTCTGCTGCGGCATGCATCAGGTCCATCGCCTGCGCACCGAGGCGCATCATCAGGACCTGGCATTCCGGATCCCCAAAACGCACGTTGTATTCCACCAGACGCGGCTGGCCGTCCTTGATCATCAACCCGACATAGAGCACGCCCTGATAAGGCATTTCGCGCCGCGCCATTTCGGCCATGGTGGGGCGCACGATTTCTGACAATGCCTTTTCGGTGATGTCGTCCGTCATGACGGGGGCGGGAGAATAGGCACCCATGCCGCCGGTATTGGGGCCGGTATCGCCTTCGCCGACACGTTTGTGATCCTGCGCGGTGCCGATGGGCAGCACGGTTTCGCCATCGCAGAGCACGAAAAACGATGCTTCTTCGCCCTCCATGAACTCTTCGATGACGACTTCGGCTCCGGCACCGCCAAAGGCACCGCCGAACATGTCATCGATTGCGGCCAATGCCTCGGCTTCGTCCATCGCGACGATCACGCCTTTGCCGGCGGCCAGACCGTCGGCCTTGACCACGATCGGTGCGCCCTGTGCGCGGACATAGGCCTTGGCGGCATCAGCGTCGGTAAAGTGCCCATAGGCGGCGGTGGGAGCGTTGGCGGCGTCGCAGATTTCCTTGGTAAAGCTCTTGGAGGCTTCGAGCCGCGCCGCTGCTGCGGAAGGTCCAAAGACCAGAAACCCACCTTCGCGAAGCCGGTCGGCCACGCCAGCCGCCAGCGGGGCCTCGGGGCCGATGATCACAAAATCGATTGCATTCTCTTCGGAAAAGGTCACAACCGCGCCAGCATCTTCGATGTCCAGCGCTGCGCAGCTGGCGATCTGAGCGATCCCGGCATTGCCCGGTGCCACGATCAGCTTGTCGCATTTCGGGTTCTGCAACACAGCCCAGGCCAGACTGTGTTCGCGTCCGCCGCCGCCGAGAATGAGGATGTTCATGAAAATGCGCTCCGATCTGCTTGGCCTTGTTGCGCCCGCGTTCTAAGCTGCGCGAACAGGCGAAACAAGGCACCCTCATGTCAGAACTGATAGACGACCCGCTTCCGGGCCAGAACCTGCCCGAATATTCGGTTACCGAGCTTTCGGGTGCGGTCAAACGCACGCTTGAGGGCGAGTTTGGGCGCATCCGGGTCAAGGGAGAGGTCGGGCGTGTGTTCAAGGCACGGTCCGGCCATCTCTACTTTGACGTCAAGGATGACCGTTCGGTGCTGGCCTGCACCACATGGAAGGGCCAGATCGCCGGACTGTCGGTGGTGCCGGAAGAGGGATTGGAAGTGGTTGTGACCGGCCGCATGACTGCGTTTGGCGGGCAATCCAAATACAATCTCAACGTCGATGACGTGGCGGTGGCAGGGCAGGGCGCGTTGATGGCGCTGTTGGAAAAGCGCAAGAAACAGCTGGCTGCAGAAGGGCTGTTTGATCCGGCGCGCAAGCGTCCCTTGCCCTATTTGCCCGAGGTCATCGGGGTTGTCACCTCGCCTTCCGGGGCGGTGATTCGCGATATTCTCCATCGATTGCGTGACCGGTTTCCGCGCAAGGTGTTGATCTGGCCGGTGGCTGTGCAAGGCGCCGCCTGCGCACCCGAGGTCACACGCGCCATAGAAGGGTTCAACCGTCTGACACCGGGTGGCGCATTGCCACGGCCCGATCTGCTGATCGTGGCGCGCGGCGGTGGTTCGGTCGAGGACCTGTGGGGCTTCAATGAAGAGATCGTGGCCCGTGCGGCCGCAGCATCAGAGATCCCGCTGATCTCAGCGGTCGGTCATGAAACCGATACGACCTTGATCGATTTTGTATCGGATCAACGTGCCCCGACCCCGACGGCGGCGGCCGAACTCGCGGTGCCCGTGCGGCTCGATCTCATGGCGCATATGGATGGGCAGGGCGCGCGCCTTAGCCGTGCGGTTAGCCAGGGCGTTACCCGTCGGCGTCAACGTCTTGCCGATGTCGCCCGCGCGCTGCCTCGGCCTGACGGGTTGTTGGATTCGCCGCGCCAGCGGTTGGATCAGGTCGGTGACCGGCTTGACTCGGCGCTCATCCGTTCGGTTCAGGCCCGGCGCATCAAACTTGCCGACCTCTCGGGCAGCTTGCGGCCTTCGGCGTTGCGCCGGATGTTGCGAAACCACCGCGAAGACCTTGATGCACGTGCGCTGGCGCTGCCTCAGGCGCAGGCTCGCGCCAATCGGCGGCGGCACGATGCACTTGGCAACCTTGCGTCCAGGCTGCGCCCAAATCAGCTTTTGACGCGGGTCGAGCAGAAATCTGCGAGCTACCAGACGCTGATTCGCCGCCTTTCGATTGCCGCGACCACGCGCACCGCGCGCTTGCAAAGTCAGGTGGATGGCATGGATCGGCTGCTGGCCACATTGGGATACGAATCCACGCTGAAGCGAGGCTATGCCGTCGTGCGCGCCGACGAACAGGTCGTGACCACGCGCGAGGTTGCCGCGACATCCGCCTCGCTAGAGATCCAGTTTGCTGACGGGCGGCTTACCGTTGCCAACGGGCCATCGCGCAAGGCCGCGAAACCGTCCGATAAACCAGATCAGGGCAGCCTGTTCTGAGCGGCGTCACGCCGTCAAAGGCGGAAACTTGCGGTCAAACGCCTGTTTCGGGTCCATAGCATAGCATCTCGGTATCGTTTTCCTGCGCCTCGTACAGTTCGGTCTCGTCCGGGCTGTTCTCAAACCGGGCAACCAATCCGCGAGATGTTTCTGTGAACGCCCAGCATTGTGCATCCAGCCGATCCTCGTAGACAAAGCAAATCTGCCCCGCCTCTTCGTACCAGATGCCTTCTCTGCAATTGCCGTCGAGAAAAGACCAGATCACCCGTCGTCCATCAAGGTAACGCTCAACCCCATAGGCTTGGCCTTCGTAGCCGTAATAGAGGGTCTTGCCTCGCGTGTAGGAGTCAAAGGCCTCGGCATCCATGGTGCTTTGCGCGAGCACGGGACCAGCAATCAGGCATAGGGGAATCAGGGTGCGTATCATCATTCTGTGAGAATGGCAGATCGGGGCGGTTTAATCCAAGGGTGCAGCCGACTGCCATTTTGCCACGCGCGGGTCCATGATGCGCCGCCAAATCGGGGGAAACAGCGCCAACGCGGCCATCACCGGCATCGGCCTTGGCAAAATCGGCATGGTCGCCGCATCCAGATCGAGTGCTGCGAAATGGCGGGCAGGGTGCTGGTGGTGGTCCGAATGACGCGGTGCGTTCAGCATCATTGCACCCGAGTACCAGTGCGGTGCGTTCCAGGAATGCTGCGGCCCCGCCGGTTCGCGCCGCCCGTCAGGTCGGTGACCACGGCGCAGTCCGTAATGTTGGACATAGTCCGCGAGTAGTAGCTGCATCTGTGCATAACCGGAGATGGCGAGCAAGACCCAAATGCCGCGTATACCGGCCATAAGATATGCGAGAGCCAGCATCGCGACTGCTCCACCGCAATAGGCGACATAGGGGTGGTTTAACGCGCAGGGAGCCGGAACCTTGCGCGTCCGCGCCACATTTTCCGCCTCCAGACCCGCCCGGAATGACCCGACCCAAGCGCGGGGCCAGAACCGGTAGAACCCTTCGCCGGTGCGTGCCGAATTTGGGTCGTTTTCGGTTGCGACGTGAACATGATGCACTCTGGGGTGGGCCGAGGAGTGATGACCGAACAATAGTGCGATGAACACGGTCTTGCCCAATCGTCGCGGCCATTTTTCTTGTCGATGGATCAACTCGTGTGCGTTGGAGTTGGCCACCTGCCCGAGATAGAGGCCGAGGGCCAAACCTAGCACCACGCCTTGTGTGACGCCCAGCTCTGTCCGGGTTGCGATCGACCAAACGCCCAGCAGGAGCAGCGGCACGTGCAGAATGGCAAGACAGATGTTCAGCGCCAGACCCAGCCGTTCGGCTCGGTCATTGCCGCTGGCCGGCAAAGGAGCGACAGGCAGGCGATCCATAACCATCACGAAAGCGGTCACATAGAGAAACGCCGCCAGTGGCCAGAAGCTGCCCCAAACACAGGCCGCGACCAGAACCGCGATCGGGCTGAGACTGGCCAGTGAAAACCGCAACATGTTTGGGAACAACGCTTTCTGTTCTGAACCGGGACCGGGCGTTCGGACGGCAGCATCGCGCGCAGTTCTGAAACTGTCAAATTGCGGTTGTACCAGGGGGTGCGCAAACGAGGTTCATTCCCTCCATAATCCGCGGCAAAGGCTGACGCCCTTTCAAACCGGCGCAAACCTGATTAGGTGGGGGAAAGACCCGCGTGGAGACCGGCATGGCGTTTTTCAAGAAGCTCAAGGACAAGCTGTTCAAATCCTCTTCAAAGATCGAAGAGGGGCTTGATGCGATCGTCGAAGATGGTGGCGAGGTGGAAGCGCTCGCGCCGACACCCGATCCTGCCCCGACGCCGGTGGAAACGCCGCCGCAGCCCGAGCCCGATGCGCCAGCGCCTCCGGTCGAGGATCCCGAACCCGATGTCGTTCCGGCGCCGGTTCCTGAGCCCGTAGAGATCCCGGAACCTCATCCAGCACCGATCCCGTCTGATCCGATGCCTGCCCCCGTGCCTGTTGAAGCGCCGCAGCCAGCGCCGGAAGCGCCGGTGCCCTCGCCGGGGCTGCTTGGTCGACTGCTGGGCCGTTCACAGTCCAAAACCGTGGTGCGCAGGGCGCTTGACGATGACATGCTGGAGCAGCTTGAAGAACTGTTGATCAGCGCCGACATGGGCGTGGATACTGCTCTGCGTGTCACGGCCAACATGGCCGAAGGCCGTTTTGGCAAAAAGCTCTCGACCGACGAAATCAAGTCACTGCTCGCCAGCGAGATTGCACGGATCATGGAACCGGTGGCACGTCCGTTGCCGATTTATCCCAAGCGACCGCAAGTGGTGCTGGTGGTCGGTGTGAATGGATCGGGCAAGACCACGACCATTGGCAAACTGGCCAGCCAGTTCAAGGCAGCTGGAAAATCGGTTGTAATCGCCGCCGGTGATACCTTTCGTGCCGCCGCGGTCGAGCAATTACAGGTTTGGGGCGACCGCGCAGGTGTGCCGGTTCTGACCGCGCCTGAAGGATCCGATCCTGCCAGCCTCGCGTTTGATGCAATGACCAAGGCGCAGGAAGACGGGGCTGATCTCTTGATGATCGACACGGCCGGGCGGCTGCAGAACCGCGCAGATCTGATGGAGGAACTGGCCAAGATCGTGCGCGTGATCCGCAAGAAAGACCCGGATGCGCCGCACAACACGCTATTGGTTCTCGACGCGACGACCGGGCAGAACGCGCTCAGTCAGGTGGAAACCTTCCGCAATATTTCGGATGTGTCGGGTCTGGTCATGACCAAGCTGGACGGCACCGCCAAGGGCGGTGTTCTCGTGGCACTGGCGGACAAGTTCGGGCTGCCGATCCACGCCATTGGCGTCGGTGAACAGATCGATGACCTCGCGCCCTTTGATCCCGAGGATTTCGCCGCAGCCCTGACCGGTGTGGACACGGCTGTGTGAGGGAGGCGCAACCGCGCTATTTGTCTTTGGTTCCGATGAAATGTTCCAACTGCCTGAGCAGGGTCAACACCACGACCACGATCACCGCGGTCATGGCCGCAAGTGGCATCTGTCCTGAACCACAGGCCAGACCGATAGCTCCGGCAAGCCACATTGAAGCTCCGGTCGTGATGTTGCGAACCTCGCCACCCGAGGTAAAGATCACGCCAGCGGCCAAAAAGGCGACGCCTGCGGTGACCGCTTCGATCAGGCGCAGAGGGTCCACCCGTTTTGCCTCTTCGGCACCAAACGGCATCGAAGCCAATTGCTGGCTGACGAGAATAAAGAGACACGCAGCCATCGACACGAGCATGTGCGTGCGCAGGCCTGCGGGCTTGCCCTGTGTTTCGCGCTCGAGCCCGATGACGGCGCCCAGCCCCAGTGCCGCGACCAATCGGGCCGCGGCAACTTCGGGTCGCACCGCACTGAACGTTCCGTTGAGTTCGTCGAGAAACACTTCGATCATCTATAGGCCTTTGGGTTCGGGTTATCGGATCAACGCGTTGACGCGCAATTTGTTCCAACGCCGGATTGCGCGGATATGAGCGATTGGCTGATTTCGCTGGAGGGGACTGCCGCCGGGCACAGTCTGGCGCTTTGGCTCGCTTTGTCGGCGGCATTGTTGCACGCGGTGTTTGGAGCGTTGCAAAAGGGCCGGCATGATCCGTGGCTGTCGCGTGGCGCAATTGACGCATCGTATGCGTTGATGGCGGCCCCGTTTGCGCTGTTCGTCGTGCCGTGGCCCGAGCCGCATATGTGGCTGATTTTTGCGGGCGCCTGGGTCATCCATGTCGCTTACAAAGTGTTGCAGGCGCTGGCCTATACCAAAGGGTCCTATACGGTTGTCTACCCGGTGGTGCGTGGCACCGGGTCGCTGTTTGCCGTGATCGGTGCCTACCTGCTCTTTGGCGAAGTATTCACCACAATACAGTGGGGCGGGGTTGCGGTGCTGCTAGCGGGCATCTTCGGACTCGCCGCCTATAACCTGCGCTATCTGGACAACCAGCGCGAGACATTGCATCTGGCGTTGGCACTGGCGGTTGTAACTGGCCTGTTTGTCGCGCTCTACACGACCTATGATGCCTATGGCATTCGATCTGCAGCCGATCCCTTCACCTTTCTGGCGTGGTTTTTCATGATCGACGGGATTGTGATGCCGATCTATGCGGCAATGCGATGGCGCGCGATGACGGAACGCCCGGCATTGCCCCCTCTGATGGCGCGCGGCGTTGTGGGCGGCCTCGTGGCGTTTGCCAGTTTCGGGGGAATCATGCTTGCCACGCGCCTGGATAAAGTGGGCGAAGCGGCGGTGTTGCGCGAAACCTCGACCGTATTTGCCGCATTGATTGGCTGGCTGGTGCTGAAAGAGACCGTGGGGCCGCGCCGGATCGCACTTATGACCTTGATCGCGGCAGGTGCAGTGATAGTTGAGATAGGCGGATAGGAGCGGATATGGCCGAGCAGAAACCAAAAGAGATCAACATGGTCCTTAAGCAGGTGCTGGAGTTGGGTCCGACCATCGCCTTTTTCCTGCTATATTTGCGCATTCAGGACGACGTATTCACGTTCTACGGAACTGAATATTCGGGGTTTATCGTTGCCGCCGTGGTCTTCGTACCGATCCTGCTGGTTTCCATGGCGATCCTGTGGCGCCTGACCGGACATCTCAGCCGGATGCAGATTTTCACCGCGATCATGGTGATCTTTTTCGGGGGTCTTACAGCGTGGTTCAATGATGAACGGTTCTTCAAGATGAAGACCACGATCGTCTATGTTTGCTTTTCCACGCTGCTGGGGATCGGGCTCTTGCAGGGGAAATCCTATCTGGCCTTCGTGATGGGCGAGTTGATTCCCATGCAGAATGAAGGCTGGATGATCCTGACGCGCCGGTTGTTTATCGTGTTCATCGTGCTGGCAATCGGCAACGAACTTGTCTGGCGAAACATGTCGGATGCGGCCTGGGTCAAGATCGAAACCTTTGCGTTTCCCGCCGTGCTGTTCGGGTTTCTCTGGTGGCAGATCCTGGCACTCCAGAAATACATGATCGATCCGGAGGACAAATCCGACCCGGACGTTCGCGCCTAAGCCAACTACGCAAGCGTTGATATGAAATATCCTGTACGGCCCTGATCATGTGGGTCTTTGCATAAAGAACGAGGGCTGCGGCAACTTTGGACGCGGGCAAATCCGTGACCAACGCCTCGCAGGCTGTGTGGGTAACCCGGCGCGCAAACGGTCGAGTGTCATGTGTTCGGGGTGCCGCAGAAGATTCGCGTAGAACCTCAGGATGCCGGGACGCATATAGCTGGACCAGTGACAGATGCGCCGCTCAGGGGGGGCAATCTTGGCCCCCAAGGATGACAGGTGCTGCAAGGTATCGGCGCAATCCAGTTGCAGCGTTACGGCATTCTCCGCATCCAGCCCCTGTCCCAGAGTGCGGTCTGCAGGTACAGGTGACGCGATCAGTTGTTCATAGAGACAATCATAGAAATCGTTCTCTCGGCTGGTGACATTGACAAAGCTGGCGCTGCGCCCGGCATCTGTTTGCAAGGCGTCCTGTATGCGGGATTGATAGCAGGCCCCGGTCATCGAGATAATCCGGTCCACTTCGCCGCCCGGTAGGTGATGAAGCGCCTCTGCCGCGACTTCGATACCCATCGAATGTGCCACGATATGCACCCGTCGATGCGGCGCGCGTTGTCTGATCAGCCACAGCGTTTTGGCAAGGGCGCGCCCGGCAGAAACGGCGCGACGCCGCGCCGCCCAGATCGACCCTCGTGCAAACCAGCCAAAGGCCAGCCCGATGCCCTCGTCAGAATGACCCGTACCCAACCCCAGCCCACGTGGCCAGCTTGGCGCGGTCCAAGGCACTGACTCGGGATCAAGGCTCAGGATGTGGCGATGTGGGCAATGGCCGTGACGTCCCGGTTCATAGCTGAAACCGTGTGTCATCACGATCACAGGCCCGCGTCCGGTCGCCATCCGTCTCAGGAGGCTCGCAGGTGATTGCGTGGAGCCGTGCTGTTCGCAGGATTCGCCCGTTGCGTTTAATCTGATGATCGGCATCGGTCCGGTCTCATACAAGAGCATGTGTCGTCAGAGTAGCTCGACACTATGATGCAATGATGAAAGCAACATTACGGGGCCGTAACGATCGGCTTACTATGGCTTGACCTGCAGGGCCCCCTCGCGCTAATCAACCTGCGAACGACGTGGCGATTTGTTACCGGATTGCGGGCCACGATAAACAACACCGCTAAAAGGTCAGGATGAAAGGCTCCTTTCGCTTGACCGCGATCGGGGCCAATTTTTTGCGCCCCCATATGAGCAAGAGGGTGATATGATCAAAGATTGGAATAAGCGGACGACTGCCGTTCATGGTGGCACGCGCCGCAGTCAGTATGGCGAAGTCAGTGAAGCGATTTTTCTGACCCAGGGCTTTGTCTATGACAGTGCCGAAGCGGCCGAAGCGCGGTTTATCGAGGCCGGAGAAGACGAGTTCATCTATGCGCGCTATGGAAACCCGACGGTACGCATGTTTGAGGAACGTATCGCCGCGCTGGAGGGCGCCGAAGACGCCTTTGCAGCGGCCTCGGGAATGGCCGCTGTGTCAGGCGCGCTCACCGCAATGCTCAAGGCAGGTGACCATGTCGTTTCTGCCAAGGCGTTGTTTGGCTCCTGTCTCTATGTGCTCGAAGATGTGCTGAGCCGTTTTGGCGTCGAGGTGACCTTTGTCGACGGGACCGATCTGGACCAATGGCAGGCGGCCATCCGCCCGGACACCCGGGCCGTGTTTTTTGAATCCGTCTCCAACCCGACCCTCGAAGTGATCGACATTGCTGCGGTCAGCGCATTGGCACATGCGGTCGGAGCGACGGTTCTGGTGGATAACGTCTTTGCCACGCCTGTGTTTTCGCGCGCGATCGAACAAGGTGCCGACGTGGTGGTTTATTCCGCCACCAAGCATATCGACGGGCAGGGCAGGGCGCTGGGCGGCATTATTCTCGGAACCCGCGAATTCATTCGCAAAACCGTCGAACCCTACATGAAACATACCGGTGGTGCGATGAGTCCGTTCAACGCCTGGATCATGCTCAAGGGGCTGGAAACGATGTCGCTCAGGGTCAATGCCCAGGCCGTATCTGCGCTGGCCCTGACCGAGGCCTTGCAGGGACATGACGGATTGGCGCGCGTGCTGTATCCTGGCCATCCTTCGCATAGTCAGTTCGATCTGTGCACAAGGCAGATGGGCAAGGGCGGCACCGTGGTATCGCTTGATCTGAAGGGGGGGCAGCCGGCAGCATTTCGATTCCTGAATGCGCTGACCATCCCGAAGATTTCCAACAATCTGGGCGACGCCAAATCCATCGTGACTCATCCGGCGACCACGACGCACCAAAGGCTCAGCGAAAAACAGCGGGCCGAGTTGGGTATCACTCCGGGGCTGATCCGCCTGTCGATCGGTATCGAGGATACCGACGATTTGATCGCGGATGTGCATCAGGCGCTTGCTGCGGCGGACTAGACACCGCCCTGCTGACTATTTAGCCGATGGCCTGCTCATGGGCGATGCGTAGCTCGTCGATCAGCAGGTCGATATCGGCACGGTCGGTTGCGTGGTTGGTGATCGAAACCCGTATGATCTGGCGATCGTGCCAGACCCCGTGGCTGGGATAGACTTTGCCACGGGCCTGTACGCGCTGCAAAACTTCAGAAGTTCGGGCATCTTCGCCACAACTGATCGCCACTTGGTTTTAAACGACATCGTTCAGAATCTCGAACCCCGGCTCTGCTGAAAGCGTTTCTGCCAGATACGTTGCAAGTGCGCAGTGACGGCTGATCATCTCACGCACACCAGAGGCCCCGAGGTGTTTCAGGATGGCATAGCTGGGCACACCACGCGCGCGACGGCTCAGTTCGAGGGTGCTGTCGTTGGGTTCCCAGATTTCGCCGGTATCAGGCAAGTATGCGCCCCGTGCACTCATCGCTGCGACAAGCGTTGTCCGGTCGCGCAGGATACAAAGACCAGCGTCATAGGGCGCGTTCAGCCATTTGTGCAGATCGACCGCCCAACTGTCTGCATCGGCAACGCCTGCAAGTCGACTGCGCAGTTCGGGAACCGCGTGCATCCAGAGGCCAAAGGCCCCGTCGACATGCACCCACCCCTGTTTCTGCCGCACCAACGGAATCGCGTCGGCAAAGGGATCAAAGGTCCCTGTGTTGATCTGCCCGGCCTGCAAAACGACGAGAGGTGGCTGGGCACAGCCTTCGAGGGCGGCTTGCAACGCGTCCAGCAGAATACGCCCCTGATCATCGGTCGCGATGTGGATCGCCTGCCCAAGGCCAAATCCGGCATATTTAAGCCCGGCGAGAGGGGCCGAATGTGCGTCGGCGCCGATCAAGACAGGAATTTCGGGCGCGCCGAACAAACCGCGCTCGCTCACATCCCAACCGCGCCGCGCCAGCAAAGCATCTCGGGCTGCGATAATCACCTGAGTATTCGCCACGGTCGCGCCGGTCACGAGGCACACGCCGCAATCATCCGGTAATCCCAGAAGGCCAAGGCACCAGCGGCACACCGTCTGTTCGATCACCGCGACCGAGGGGCTTTCCCAAGCCGAAGCGGAATTCTGACCCCAGGCAGCGACGAGAATGTCCGCCGCCAAGCCCACGGGCATCGATCCACCGCAGACATATCCAAAGAACCGTGGCAAGGTGTGTCCATGAATACCGCTTGCCGCCGCGCTCGCGAGGTTTTCAATGACCGTCGCCGCGTCTTCTCCGATTTCTGCAAGAGGCGCGTCGAACCGTTCTGATATCTCTGCGGGTCTCAGGTTTGGTGTCACCTGAGAACTCTCAAGAGAGGTACGATAGGCGATGGCGATCCGTGCAGCGGCTTCGACGGCTTGTCTGTCGCCGTCGCGAAACGGCTGGACGGCATCATGGAGGCTCGGATTGTCTGCTGCGCTCTTCATGATTGGCTCTCCAGTTGATGTTTCGCCGTAACACGCGCTGCTCGCCAACGTGCCATCTCATTCCGACGCTATGCCGTGGTCTTGTACGAGAAACATAGGGTGCGCATTCGCGCTGCGTCCAGCCTCGGGTTCGAAGGTCGAGGTGCCATGAGGCTGCGGATTCGTTAACATTGTTTCCCCCGGGAACCGCCAGCGGTGTGTCGTTTTGTGCGTAATCGAAGGTGGCAATGGAAATGTCTACACCATCGAACTATGTTAAGCCCTGCGCATTCGTCCGACCGGGCAAGACAGGAGCATGAAATGAACATCCACACGCCGGAGCCTGACCACATCCCGGACGACCACGAGGCAAAAGCCGCGCTGGATGTGTTGCGTGCATGGGCGCAGGGGGCAAGCGAAGCCGAGATTCTGGCACTTGATCCGTCGATTGCGCGGCTGCTGCCCGAATCAAATCTGAACTACCCGTCGCTGTCGCGCGAATATCCTGAAGATTTCAAGGTGGACGCCGCCTATCGGGCGTCGATGCCCGATCTGCAAAATGGCCCCTCCAGCCTTATCCGGGGTTCTCAGCAGCAGATTCAGCATGTGGGGATCAGCAATTTTCGCCTGCCGATCCGCTTTCATACGAGAAACGGTGCGGATCTGACCCTGGAAACGTCGGTCACTGGAACTGTGAGCCTCGACGCTGACAAGAAGGGCATCAACATGTCCCGCATCATGCGCAGTTTTTACAAGCATTCGGAACGAACGTTCAGTTTCGAAGTGATCGAATCTGCGCTTGATGACTATATGGCCGATCTCGACAGCCTTGATGCGCGCCTGCAGATGCGGTTTTCCTTTCCGATGCGGGTGGAAAGCCTGCGCTCGGAGCTGGAGGGCTATCAATACTACGACATCGCGCTGGAACTGATTGAAGCGGCCGGTGTCCGCAAAAAGATCATACATCTCGACTATGTCTATTCTTCGACCTGTCCCTGTTCCTTGGAACTATCCGAACATGCGCGCGCCCTGCGCAACCAATTGGCCACACCGCATTCACAGCGATCAGTTGCGCGGATATCGATTGAAGTCGAGAGCGATGTTGACTGCCTGTGGTTCGAGGACTTGATTGATGCCTGTCGCCGCGCGGTGCCAACTGAAACACAGGTGATGGTCAAGCGCGAGGATGAACAGGCCTTTGCCGAACTCAATGCCGCCAATCCGATCTTTGTCGAAGACGCCGCACGCCTGTTTTGTGAACAGCTCAAGGCTGATCACCGGATCGGTGATTTCCGTGTTGTCGCCAGCCATCAGGAAAGCCTGCACAGCCATGATGCTGTCAGTATTCTGACCGAGGGTGACATTTTTGCGGCGCAGAGCCTCGACCCCCGCCTGTTCGGAACGCTGGTACATCCGGGCTGAATTGCGATCGGATACATCGCGCGCGGGACCGTGTCAGCGATTTGCTGCCTGTAAATTAGGTATTGACTTCTGGTGCTTATGTGCCGGAACGCGCGATTATGCCGCAATGCAGCATTTGATGCTGCAAAAGCAACCTTCTTTGTATATAAGAGTAGCGAGCAGGGCTGAATCTGTCCCGGGAAACCCGGGCGGAGTCCCGCCGGAGGCAAGAGTAAATGAACCAAGCGATCAACCGGATCGGCGAAGTGGCTCAGAATTGGGTGGCTGTTGCACAGTTGGCGACCGATACCCATTGGGTTCTGACCATGCGACTAATGGGGTTGTCAGGGGCTTGGTCGTTGCCGGATGGCGAAAGCCAGGCAATGATCGGCGAAAAAATTCCCGCCTTTACTGAGGCAGCGCTAAGCGGAACATTTGCGATGATGTCCGGAGGCAGCCCCGACCGCGTGTTTCGGGAGACACTGGAACCAATTTCAAGCAAGGCCAGCGCCAATCGTGAACGATTGATTGAACGCGGCCCACTTGTTTTCGGGCGACGCGTCTCCACGAACTGAACAAGATTTAACGGAGTAAGACAAGAATGACCCCTTTGCCCAACGCGCTGGACGTTCAAGCCGCCTGTGCGCGCATGACCAGCAAGATTTTCAGCAATAACCTCAAGCTGGTGGAAATGATGACCCGCACGGCTTTGCAGGCGCAGATGGCCCCCCTTCGTGCGCTTCAAGGTACTGGGTTTGCACCGAAGCCCGCGGCCAAAGTTGCACCAAAGCCCGCAGCAAAAGCTGCGCCCAAGCCGACCGCCAAGGTTGCACCAAAGCCAGCCGCCAAAGCTGCACCGCAACCCGTTGCCAAGGCCGCACCCAAGCCGGCGCCGAAACCTGTCTCCAAAGCAGCGGACGCTCCTGCAACCACGACCGCATCGGCACCTGCTGCAAAGGTCGCGCCGAAGCCGGTCGAAAAGGCTGCTACAAAGCCAGCCGCGAAGGCCGCACCCAAGCCTGCCGCGAAGGCCGCGTCCCAGCCAGTTGCGAAGGCCGCCCCCAAGGCAGTCGCGAAAGCCGCGCCCAAGCCAGTCGCGAAGGCTGCGCCCAAGCCTGCCGCGAAGGCCGCACCGAAGCCTGCTGCGAAGGCCGCGCCCAAGCCAGCCGCCAAAGCCGCGCCTAAGCCTACGGCTGCGAAGGCCAAAGAAGAGCCCAAGACGGCGAAACCTGCCGCAAAGCGTGCAACGGCGACTCCCGAGGCCATGCCGAAATCGTAATCGGCCAAGGTATGCGATCAACACGAACTGACTCAGCACGATTTCGTGCTGTTTGGTCAGTCTAAGAAACTTCAGGCGCGGTCCGCAGAATAGCGGATCGCGCTTTACGTAGATGCCGCACCGCAGAATGGCCCTGTGAAAAATCAGGGATTCGTGTTAGGCTGTTGGCATGTGGGAGGAAACCAAGCGACCGTGATCGAGGTTTCCAAATGAACGATGACACTGTTTACATAGACTACGCCCCAACGGGCTGGCGAGATCGACTGGATGCATTTCTCGTCGAACAGGGACAAGGGTTTAACGCCCGCCTGGTCAGCCAAGATCGACTACATGATCTCATGGCGCTGGAAAGCTTTTCCGATGCCGAACTCGAGCGGATCGGATTGCAACGACAGGACATACCAGCCTTTGTCTTTGCGGATCTCTTTGGCTCTGTCTCCAGCGGCGCACTGGCTGGTCCTTGACACGCCTCACTGGTCACGCCAACGCTGCGCCTCATGATGGACCTGCGCCCAGTTGGATATGTGATCGGTTTGCTCATCGCCATTCTTGGTGGTGCGATGCTGTTGCCGATGTTCACAGATCTCTTTTACGGCAATGACCATTGGCCGGTGTTTTTTGAATGTGCCGTCATCACCATACTGGCGGGTGGCGCCACATCTCTTAGCTGCGCAAATGGTGTAAAGCAGGGGCTGACCATTCAGCAGATCTTTTTGCTGACATCCGCTGTGTGGGTTGCCCTGCCATTGTTCGGAGCTTTGCCGCTAATGCTCGGCGAGACCGAGCTTTCCTTTACCGACGCCTATTTCGAGGCGATGTCGGGCCTTACAACCACTGGGTCAACGGTGATCAGCGGGCTGGATGATCTGCCCCATGGCCTGCTGTTGTGGCGTGGCCTGCTGCAATGGCTGGGTGGGGTCGGCGTTATCGTGGTCGCGATGGTGTTTCTGCCCGAACTTCGGGTTGGAGGCATGCAGATTTTCAGATCTGAAGCCTTTGATACAATGGGTAAAATCCTGCCGCGCGCAACCGAGATATCCAGCCAGATATCGGTGATTTACCTCGGGCTGACCTTTGGGTGCATTGCATGTTACTCGGCGCTTGGGATGGATATGTTCGACGCTGTGGTACATGCGCTGACCACGGTTTCCACCGGCGGGTTTGCCAACTACGATGCGTCGTTCGCGAAGTTTTCGGGCCCCCTAGAATATGTCGCGGCGGTATTCATGATCCTCGCTGCGCTGCCATTCGTACGCTACGTGCAACTGATCAATGGCAATTCCACCGCGATCTGGCGTGATCCGCAGATACGCGCGTTCTTTGGGACCATCGCCGTTCTTGTTCTGGTGATGTGGGCCGAGCTTCAACGCATCTTCCCGCATCATTGGGAGCAATCGTTTCGCGAAGCGTTGTTCAACATCACCTCGATCATCAGCGGCACCGGTTATGCCAGCGTCGATTACATGACCTGGGGGCCGCTTCTCATCACCCTGTTCTTCTTGATCGGGTTGATCGGGGGCTGTGCGGGATCAACGACCTGTTCGATCAAGATTTTCCGCTTTCAGCTCCTCTTTGCGTCGATCCGGGTGCAGCTACAGCGGATTCGCCTGCCCAACGGGGTGTTTATCCCGCGATATGATGGCAAGCGCGTAGATGACGATGTGCTGAATTCGGTCATGTCGTTCTTCGTTTTCTTCATCGTGACCATCGGAATCGTGAGCTGGGCGCTTGCGATGACCGGGCTTGATTTCGTCACCTCGATTTCGGGCGCGGCGACTGCGGTCGCCAATGTCGGTCCGGGACTTGGCGATATAATCGGCCCGGCGGGTAACTTTGCCACGCTGAATGATTCAGCCAAATGGATCCTGTCCTTTGCAATGCTCTGCGGTCGTCTGGAACTGATGGCCATATTTGTAATCTTTACCGTTCAATTCTGGAGGGCCTGATGCCTGACACAGCACCCCAAACGCGCCGCCCTCTTGGCGCGCAGATTTCTCACATGCTGCACGATCGCGGGGTCGAGGTGATCTTTGGCATTCCCGGCGTGCACAATCAGGAAATGTATCGCGGCATCGAAGAGGCGGGGATCACCCACGTTCTGGCGCGGCACGAACAGGGTGCGGGGTTCATGGCCGATGGCTATGCACGCGCGACGGGAAAACCTGGCGTTGCCTATGTGATCACAGGGCCGGGGCTTTGCAACATCATGACCCCGCTGGGGCAGGCGCAATCGGATTCGGTTTCGGTACTGGCGATTTCGTCCTGTCTGGATGAAACCGCCTCCCGCAAGGGCCAATTGCATCAGATGAACGACCAGGAAATCGCGGCTGGTACCGTGTGTGACTGGTCGGCCACCGCGCACAGCGCAGCTGCCGCCTATGGTCTGATCGACCGCGCGTTTGAAGAGTTCGAGAGCGATCGTCCCCGTGCCAAGCACATTCAGGTGCCGATTGCCCAACTTGAGGCCGCAGCCGAGCCCGCGCCAGCGCCTAACATGCCCGCCACACCCGTCCGGGCGGGGGAGGCTGACATTGCGCCCATCCTGTCGTTGCTCAATGTCGCGCGTCGCCCATTGTTTATTTTGGGCGGCGGGGCAAAAGGTGCATTCTGGCGGCAAATCATGTCCCAGACCGGCGCCGCCTGTTTCACCACCTATGCAGGCCGGGGCTGTGTGGGGGCGGGCTATCCGCTTGATTTCGGCTCAACGCTCGCACGACCGGGCAGCGTTGACATCATCGCCAGCGCTGATCTTGTCATCGCCATCGGAACAGAGCTGGCCGAGGTCGATCTCTGGCGTGCCGAACTGGGTCATACTGCTCCGTTGGTGCGGGTCGATCTGGACCCGGCCTGTCTTTCGGATGCACAGCGTGCCACGGTCAAGATCCGCGCAGATGCTCGCAACGTGGCCACGGCGCTGCTGCACGCCACCGAAGACTCCACCTCCAAGACCGATTGGAGCGCTGAGGACGTGGCTGAGATCAGAACCCGCTGGCGCGCCGAAGCAGCCGCCGAGCGTCCGGGGATCGCCCCGATCTGTGATGCCCTGCGGGATGTGCTGACGCCGGATACGATGATCTACTCCGACATGACGCAATTCGCCTATGTTGCCAACGAAATCTGGCCCATGCATCGTCCCGGCCATTGGCACCACCCCAGCGGCTTTGGCACGCTGGGCTATGCGCTGCCGGCTGGGATCGGCGGCGCGATTGGTCGCCCGGGCAAGCAAACGCTGGTGATCATCGGTGACTACGGGTTCCAGTACACGATGGCGGAACTGGGCGTGGCGGTCGAACTTGGTCTGCCACTTCCAATCCTGCTTTGGGACAATGGCAAGCTCAAGGAAATCGAAGACAGCATGACCCGCGCGCAGATTGCGCCAAATGCGGTGATCGCGCGCAATCCGGATTTCTGCAAACTGGCCGAGGCGTTCGGCGCAAATGCGGCTGCACCGAAATCGCTGGAGGACCTGCAGAACGAGGTTCGCACCGCGTTTGCCGCCGATGGCCCGACCCTGATCTATGTGACCCCTGAGATCACTGGCTAGGGGCGCGGTTGACAGCCCCCGGGTATGTGCGTTCACATCACTGCAACCTAACGTCGTAATCTGGAGTACCCATATGTTCACCCGAAGCCTTTGCCTCGTTCTCGGGCTGGCCGCTACCGGCCTGTCTGCTACCGGCCTGTCCGCTGATCCGCTGCCGTCGTGGAACGACACGGATGCAAAATCACGGATCATCGATTTTGTCGTTGGCGCCTCCGACCCGGACAGCGAAGATTTTGTGGTGCAGGCGGACCGTATCGCCGTTTTTGACAATGATGGCACGCTGTGGGCCGAGCAGCCGGTCTATTTCCAACTTCTTTACGGGATCGACTTTGTCGCACGTAAAGGCGCCGAAGATCCCGATTTCCTGACCACAGATGCGCTTAATGCTGCCGCCGCAGGTGACATTGAGGCGCTCATGGCGACCGGGGAAGAAGGACTGCTTGAGGTTGTGAACGCGTCCCATGCCGATATGTCGGTCGAAACGTTTCAGGCGGGTGTCCTGACGTGGCTCGATACTGCCAAACATCCAAAGACCGGCAAGCGCTATGACGAGATGCTCTATCAGCCGATGCTAGAACTGTTGCGTTATTTGCGGGACGAAGGTTTTGCCACCTACATCGTTTCGGGCGGAGGTATCCATTTCATGCGGGCCTTTGCCGAAGACGCCTATAACATCCCGCCACAACAGGTGATCGGCAGTTCAATCAAGTCGAGCTATGAAGTAATTGATGGCACCCCAACCGTTCTCAAGGACCCGGGAATTGCCTTTATCGACGACAAAGAGGGCAAGCCGATTGCGATAGAAACGCGGATCGGAAAACGACCGATCTTTGCAGCCGGCAATTCGGATGGTGATTTTCAGATGCTTGAATGGACCACGGCAGGCGAGGGCCCGCGTTTTGGCCTAATCGTGCATCATACCGACGCCACCCGTGAATACGCCTATGATCGTGACAGCCATATTGGGCAATTGGCGCGCGGCCTTGATGAAGGCCCGGATCGGGGATGGCTGATTGTCGATATGGCAGAAGATTGGGGAACCGTCTGGCCCTCGGAATAGACGGCAGACAAGCCATGGCCGGACAGATCAGGCGCGTCCGGCCATCAGGATTGAGGCGCTTCAGCCAAGCACGCGATAGCCGCGTCCCGCCATGCAGTTCCTGACGATGTTCTCGCGGCTGTTGTTCTGCCGCGCAATGCCTGACGCGAGACCGGCAATCGCACCGACTGCTGCCGCCTCGCCAAGGTTGTCGCTGTTGCCGTTCCAGATCACGGTCGAGGCCGCGCCGATGCCCGCGCCGGCGGCCGTTGATCCCGCAACCTGCCCATCCACGACACCGCCAGATGCCGCGAGTTGCTGGCAAGCGGCCAGATCAGCTTCGTAATTGGGTCCTTTGGGCCCGTCGATTACCGGCGTATAGTTCGCACCGCTGTTCGCGCAAGCTGTCGCAAGAAAAAGCGCAGGAAGGGTGACAAGCAGGCTCAGTCGGGGCATTTCAGGTCCTCTCAATGGTCCCGTGAATTTGTACACTTTGGACCAAATGAGTCCAAGAAAAACAGCATCTTTTGGTGACGCCTCAGTCCCAGCAATTGACCAGAACGGTCATGCCGGACGCGATGCGCGTCATTTCGGTCGGAGGAATATCAGACACATCAGCGCTGTCTTCGACGGCGACTCCGGCAAGCTCCAGCACGCCCCTTATCGCATCTGCATCGGTGGCAAACCCAACGTCTGCGGGCAGTTGCTTGCCGTCTTCGGAGATAGAGGGCAACAGCATCCCTAACACGCCACCACCGGCGTCGAGCACCGGTCCGCCTGCATCTCCGGGCAGTGCGTTCAACGCCAGTCGGCTCATTTGCGCTTCGCCGCGCAACCCTTTCACATCGGCCAATGTGCCAAATGTCAGGGTCGGTGCGCCCAGTTTGCCTTCATAGCTGAACCCAGAGACTGCAACTTCGGATTGCAAACGCCCCTTTGCTGCACGGAATCGGGCGACTGACATTGGGGCCAATGCCTGCTGTGGGCGCAGAACGGCAATTCCCAGATCGGTGTCGCTGGTCACTAGGTCAGCCTGATATTCATCGTCCAGCGTGATCCGCGTGCATCCCACCGCCGCATCTGCCGATGTGACAACCGTGCCCTTGCCATCAACATAAAACCCGGATCGCGAAAGGCGCGGTTTGCGCACCTCAAGCCCGGCGACAAGGTCCACGTTCTGCACGGTGTCGCCGCCTGCAGCGGGGTCCAGCACCCCCTGGGTTCGGGTAAAGCTGGCTTTCATCGCCTCAAGCACCCGTTGCCGACGGGCTTCGTCGCCATTGGGCCACAGCAGTGTGAAGCCTTTGATTTCACCGCTTTCAAGCCGCGCTTCGGTGTAAGAGGTGAACGCCTCGCCGTGGCCTTCAAGCATAAAGTCGATCCTGCCGCGTTCGCGATGCCCGTCCAGCGGTACGATTTCCAGCGTCTGCATGATGTCATACAGACCGTAGAGCGTCGCCTGTGTGCCCGGCTGACTGATCAGCAAGACCTTGGCTGCAAGATCGTCGGTGGTGGCCTCGTAATGGGCAAAGGGAGGCTCATAGCGGTCAAAGGCCACGACACCGGCAGGCATTTCCATCTCGATCCCGGCCTGTGGGTCGGATACGCGTTTCATCCCAACGCTGATCAGCGGCTCGTTATATTGATCCATCAACACTTTGCGCTGCGCCGTGGTCAGGATGCCGGTCGCCTCAAAGCTATTGTTTAGCTGCCAGTCCGACATGGATTGGCGCGTGCCTCGGCCAAAGGAGCCATCGATGACCGAGTTGTAGAACCCCGCCGAGCGCAAGGCGACCTGCAATTCGCGCCGTTCTTCACCGGTTAGCAATCGTTCGCTGCGGCGTGCTTCGGCAGGTGTTTCATCTGACGGTGCCAAGGGCGCTTCCGGCAATGTTGTCTGGGGGTCCGTCTGCGCGATCGGCGCGGCAACCACGCCGCGATCGAGAACATCCGAGCCTTCGGGCCAAAACTGCTCGTCGAGGTTGCGAGAGTAGGCGATAAAGGAATCTGACGGGATCAGCCGGTCTGCGCGATAGACCTGCAGCACCCGCTGAGCATCCTCACGCAAGTAAGGGCCGAGCAGGATGCCGTACCAGGTGCCGCCCAGAGAAAACCCGTTCACATCTGCCAGCTGCGCCGCATAGTCCTGTGCCCTATTTCGGGCGACTTGCAAATTTGGGTGCGCTTCGATCTGCACCCAGACCGCTTCTTGGCTCGCTTGCTGCGCCGTGACAGCGCCGTTCAATGCAAAAACCGCAACTACCAGCGATGCGAAAAAAGTCCTGACCATGTAAACCTTGCCTCAAACCGTCGTGAATCTGCGGCACATAAACAGGATTTCGCGTCGAATACCACGGATTTCAACTTGCAGGCGGGCGCTCTTTGCGGCGTTGACCCCGCTGTGCCACAGGCATAGGTAAAACCCGCTTCGCTTGGCCATCCGCGCCGGGCCAGAGGCAGCACTTCTCCGGACCGTAACGGGAACCGCCGCATGACCGACCAGACTACCGCCCCACGCTCTTTTCAGGAAATCATCCTGAGGCTTCAATCCTATTGGGCGTCAAAGGGCTGCGCCATTCTGCAACCCTATGACATGGAGGTCGGGGCAGGGACATTTCACCCGGCCACCACCCTGCGCGCGCTTGGCAGCCAGCATTGGGCCGCAGCCTATGTGCAGCCTTCGCGCCGTCCGACCGATGGACGGTACGGCGAAAACCCCAACCGTTTGCAGCACTATTACCAGTATCAGGTACTGATCAAACCCAGCCCACCAGATTTGCAGGCGCTGTATCTTGGTTCACTTGCGGCCATCGGGATCGACATGGAACTGCACGACATCCGCTTTGTCGAAGACGATTGGGAAAGCCCGACGTTGGGCGCATGGGGGCTTGGCTGGGAGGTTTGGTGTGACGGGATGGAAGTTAGCCAGTTCACCTATTTCCAGCAGGTTGGCGGACACGACTGCACCCCGGTCTCGGGCGAACTGACCTATGGTCTGGAACGTCTGGCCATGTATGTGCTGGGCGTCGAGCATGTGATGGACATGCCGTTCAATGACCCGTCTGCGCCGATCCCGTTGAGCTATGGGGATGTGTTCAAGCAGACCGAAGAGGAATACGCCCGCTGGAATTTTGACACCGCCAATACCGAGATGCTGTTGCGTCACTTTGAGGAAGCCGAAGAGGAATGCGCTGCCATTCTCGCGCAGCCCGCAGACGACCCCAAGACCGGCAAGCGCATCGTTATGGCGCATCCGGCCTATGATCAATGCATCAAGGCCAGCCACATTTTCAACCTGCTTGACGCGCGGGGGGTGATCTCGGTCACTGAACGGCAGGCTTACATCGGTCGGGTACGCGCGCTGGCGAAACAATGCGCGGATGCCTTCGTGGAGACCACAGCCGGCGGATACGCCGCATGACATACCTTGGCAAGCGGGCCCAGCCATGACACTGGGCCGTCTCGTTATCTTGCTGTTGCTGTTCTGCGCACTCGCGGCGGGGGCAGCACTCTATTATCTGCAGGTCTATGGATATTATGACACGGTCGAGCTTGATCCGGGCCAGGATGTCCAGTTGGTGTCGCTAGAGACCGACACGGCCGAACCGATCCCTTATGATGGGTTCCAGGCGATTGATGCCGAGAGTTCGCCGATCCGGTACCGGGCTTGTTTCACCACCACTGCCAGTCCGGAAACACTGGCCGCGAGCTATGTTGCCGTGGCCGATGCAACCCCGCGCAACGCGCCGTTCTGGTTTGATTGCTTCGACGCTAAGGCCATCGCTGAACGGATCGCAGCAGGCAGCGCGCAGGTGTTTCTCGGGGCAAAGAACGTACATTACGGCGTGGACCGTATCGTTGCGGTCACGGATGACGGTCGGGGCTATATCTGGCACGAGCTGAACAACTGCGGTGCCAAGGCCTATGACGGGACCGTTGTCGGCGAAGAATGTCCGCCATTTGAGCCGCAGAACAACTGAACCGGGACTGTCCGTATGAACGCCGCCCTCCTAGTTCCTGACTTCCTCACGGCCACGATTGGCTTTGCCGTATTTCTTGCAGGTGCGGAAACCAATGCACGCCTCGAGTTCCTGCGCCGTTTCAACATTCCCGAGCCGGTGACGGGCGGCTTGGCCATGGCGGTGATCGTGCTGGCGATCTACCTGTTCACCGGGATCGAGATAAGTTTTGAACTCAATACGCGTGATTTCTTGCTGGTGCTGTTTTTTGCCGGGATCGGTCTAAATGCGCGGTTCTCAGATCTGTTGGCGGGCGGCAAGCCGTTGATGCTGCTGGCCATTCTGACGGTGCTGGCGATTCTGTCGCAGAACATGATTGGCGTAATCGGCGCGTCGATCTTTGGCTTTCCTGCGCAAACCGGGGTCATGTTCGGCTCTGCCGCCCTGATCGGTGGGCATGGCACTGCGATTGCCTGGGCTCCGGATGTGGCCGCCGCCACAGGGCTTGCGAACGCTGCGGAGCTTGGCGTTGCGGTTGCGACACTGGGCCTCGTGCTGGCGGCACTGATCGGTGGCCCGATCGCCGGTCATCTGATCAGCCGTTACAAGCTGACTCCTGATCGACCGGACGAGGTCAACACCGTCGGTCTCACCGATGATCCAGACGGCGGGACTGCCATCAACCACATGTCGATCATGCGGGTTCTGTTGTATCTCAACGTTGCGATCATCCTCGGTTATTTCTTGCACAGCGCACTGGATGCCGCCGGGGTAAAGCTGCCGCTGTTCGTGCCTTGCCTGATCATGGGCATTGTCATTGCCAACCTGCGGGCCCTCCTGCTCCCGCAAGCCCGGCCGGTGACACGAACCCGTTCTCTGGCCCTGATCTCGGAATTTGCGCTCGGTGCCTTCCTCGCCATGTCGCTGATGAGCTTGCAACTCTGGACCATCGCCGATCTTGGGATCGCGATTGCAGTCATCATGCTGGCGCAAACCGTGTTCACCGTGATCTTTGTGCGCTACCTTTTGTTCCCGTTGATGGGGCGGGGGTACCGCGCGGCAGTGTTGGCGGCGGGTTTCGGCGGCTTTGCCCTTGGTGCGACGCCCACAGCCATCGCCAATATGACGGCTGTGACCAAACGCTATGGGCCGTCGCCTATTGCCTTTGTCATACTCCCCCTTGTATCCGCCTTTATCGTCGATATCGCCAATGCGGTGATCATCCAGATGATCCTGAATTTCTGAGGACCTTCCATGCCTGACCTGCTCATCGAACTGTTTTCCGAAGAGATCCCCGCCCGGATGCAGGCGCGCGCCGCCGAGGACCTGAAAAAGCGTGTGACCGACGGTTTGGTCGAGGCCGGTCTGACCTATGCCGGGGCCGCTGCCTTTTCGACCCCGCGCCGATTGACCCTCGCGGTTGAAGGGTTGCTGGCGCAATCCCCGGCACAGCGCGAAGAGCGCAAAGGCCCCCGTGTCGATGCGCCGGAAAAGGCGATTCAGGGTTTTCTGCGTGGGGCGGGCGTGGCGCTGGACGATCTGGAGCAGCGTGATACTCCTAAAGGCGCAGTCTATTTCGCCGTGATCGAAAAGCCGGGCCGACCCGCCGCCGAGATCATCGCCGAAGTGCTGGAAGCCACCATCCGCAATTTCCCGTGGTCAAAATCCATGCGATGGGGCAACGGTACCCTGCGTTGGGTGCGCCCGCTGCATTCGATCCTCTGCATTCTGACAGATGAGGCCGGGGCCAGTGTTGTGCCGATGACACTGGACAATCTGACGACATGCGACAGCACCGAAGGCCACCGTTTCATGGCGCCGGGCCGGTTGCCCGTCACCTCGTTTGAGGATTACGAAGCCAAGCTCAAGAACGCCAACGTGATGCTGAACCCGGCAGAGCGTGCCGATCACATCTGGGCCGATGCCTCCAACCTCGCCTTTGCCGCTGGCCTTGAAATCGTCGAAGACAAGGGCCTGCTCGCCGAAGTCGCTCGATTGGTCGAATGGCCGGTGACGTTGATGGGTGAGATCGACGCCGAGTTTCTCGACCTGCCGCCGGAAGTGCTGCAAACCAGTATGCGCGAACACCAGAAATTCTTTTCCGTGCGCAACCCGAAGACCGGCCGAATCGAACGCTTTGTCACCGTCGCCAACCGCGAAACCGCTGATCAGGGCGAGACCATTCTGGCGGGCAACCAAAAGGTGCTGTCCGCACGATTGGCCGACGCCAAGTTCTTCTGGGAAAACGATCTGCGCGTGGCGAAATCAGACCTGAGCGTCTGGACGCAATCGCTTGAAAACGTGACGTTCCACAACAAACTGGGCAGCCAGGCCGAGCGCATCGGGCGCATCGCAACCTTGTCGCGCGACCTCGCCACCGCGACTGGTGCCGACGCCGACGAGGCCGAACTTGCTGCGCGCTTGGCCAAGGCGGATCTCTCCAGCGAAATGGTTTATGAGTTCCCTGAACTTCAGGGACTTATGGGGCGGTATTATATTGAAGAAGCGGGCCACCCCACCGAAGTCGCCGCCGTGGCGCAGGAACACTACTCGCCGCTCGGCCCCTCCGACGATGTGCCCACCGCACCGCTTTCGGTCGCCGTGGCGCTGGCCGACAAGCTCGATACATTAACGGGATTCTGGGCGATCGACGAGAAACCTACGGGATCAAAAGACCCCTTTGCTCTTCGCCGGGCCGCTTTGGGGGTTATTCGGTTGGTGTTGGAGAATGAGATTCGCGTTGACTTGCTTTCTCAGCTTGGTTGGGGAACATCACTGAATCGCTTCCAGTTGTTGATTAATGAAGCGCTTCTAAGTGGGGACGTTCAATCGGCCGATGCACACAAGCGGAGCGGTGCCGAGGGCCGTTTCGCGAAGGGTAAGTTTGATGTAGTCGATCTAAATCTCCTTGCCTTCATCCACGACCGCCTCAAGGTCTACCTACGCGATCAGGGCATCCGCCATGACATCATCGACGCCTGTATCGCGATGGACGGTCATGACGACCTGACCCTGCTGGTGAAACGGGCGAAGGCTTTGAATGAGGTGCTGGCCACCGAGAACGGTGAAAACCTTCTGCAAGGCTTCAAACGCGCCAACAATATTCTGTCCCAAGCCGAGGAGAAGGATGGCGTCGAGTATTCCTATGGCGCGGATGTGAATTTTGCCGAGAGCGACAGCGAAAAGGCTCTCTTCGCAGCCCTTGATGCGGCCAAGGCGAAAATCGACCCGGCGCTTGCGGCGCAGGATTTCCCGACCGCAATGGCCGCCATGGCCGGATTGCGCGCGCCAATCGACGCGTTCTTTGAGGATGTGCAGGTCAACACCGACAGCGAGGTCTTGCGCCGCAACCGGTTGAACCTGCTCAGCCAGATCCGCAGCATCTGTAGCTCGGTGGCTGACCTGACTCGCGTCGAAGGCTAGCGGCCCGGCGTACGCTTTCTCTTGCGCCGCCGACCCCTGCGCCTATGGTGCAGGGCTAGATACAGTTCGCCGCAATGCAGAAAACCCATGCAGAATAATCCGCATACCACGCTGATCACTCCGGATGCGCCGCTGGCGGCCTCGTCTCATGGCGGGCGGGCAAAGTGTTTACAGCGATTGGTCAGGCTGGACATGCCGGTGCCGCGCACGGTGGCCCTGTCGTTTGACGCGGTGCATCGGATTGCGGCCGATGAAATGCCGGATATCGTCGCCATTGTCGGACAGTTCGAGCCGGACACCCTGTTGTGCGTGCGCCCGTCGTCGGAAGACCCGGATTGGGGCGGTCCGGGGGCTGTGCTGAATGTCGGGATGAACGACGCCCGCTATGCCGAGCTGTGCGAGTCGTTGGGGCGCGATGCGGCGGCGGCACTGTATCTGCGGTTCGTGCAATCCTATTCGTTTCATGTCGCACGGCTTGACCCCGATATGTTCGACGATGTTGCCGGTGACGGGGCGCAGGGGTTGCGGGATACGCTGCATGCCTATGAGGCCGAGACCGAAGAACGGTTTCCGCAGGACCCCGCGGCGCAGCTTGCCGCCGTGCTGCGATCCATGGCGCGGGCTTGGGAAGGAACGTCGGCACGATTGCTGCGTCAGGCCAAGGGCGCGCCGGCCGATGCCGGGTTGGGCCTTGTCGTGCAGGAAATGATCCCCGGTCTGGGGCAGGGGGAATGTGGCTCGGGCGTGTTGCAACTTGTTGATCGCGAGACCGGCAAGCCACAGCTTACCGGGCGGTACCTTAGCCAGAGCCAGGGGCGCGATGCGCTTGGGGCCGGGAGCGAGGCGCTCTATCTGGAAAAAGACGAACGCGGTCCGTCGCTGGCGGAACTTGCTCCTGAGGCCTTTGCTGATCTCAAGGAGCACGCGGCCCTGATGCGACGCAAGCTGCGCGAAGAGATGCAGGTGGAGTTCGTCATTGGAAACGGTGATGTGCACATTCTGGACGGGGTGCGCGTATCGCGCAGCAGCCGTGCGGCGGTCAGGATTGCCGTTCAACTCGCCCGTGATGGCATCATAACGCCGCAAGAGGCGGTGATGCGCATCGATCCACATGCGGTGACTGAACTGCTGCACAGGCAAGTCGCGCCGGATGCAGAGCGCGACGTGCTGGCGACCGGCATTGGTGCCAGCCCCGGTGCGGCCACCGGGCGCATCGTCTTTACCTCTGCCGAAGCACAGGCGTCTGCGGCGCGGGGCGAAGCCTGCATCCTGATCCGGCGCGAGACGTCGCCGGAGGATATTCGCGGTATGCACGCCGCAGCCGGGGTGCTGACCGAACGTGGCGGCATCACCAGCCACGCGGCGGTGATCGGGCGCGGGTTGGGTCTGCCGTGTATCGTTGGGGCCTCTGAACTGCGCTTTGTCACCGGCAAGCGGCAACTGATCGCGCCCGATGGGCGGGTGTTGCGCGCAGGCGAGATCATCACCATCGATGGCGGCAACGGTGAAGTGCTTGCTGGCGAGCCGGCCACGATCGAGGCCGCGCTCGATGATGCCTTTCAGACGTTGATGGGGTGGGCGGATGAGGCGCGCGACATCGGTATCCGTGCCAATGCCGACAGCCCTGCCGACGCCCAAACCGCGCGAAATTTCGACGCGCAGGGCATCGGCCTCTGCCGAACCGAGCACATGTTCTTTGATCCCGGTCGCATGACCGTGATGCGCGAGATGATCTTTGCCCAGACCTCCGCCGGGCGCGCCGCGGTTCTGGAGCGTTTATTACCGATGCAGCGCGACGACTTTGTCCAGCTGTTCCGCATCATGGAAGGCAAACCGGTTTGTATCCGGCTGTTTGACCCGCCGCTGCACGAGTTTCTGCCAAACACCAAGTCCGGGCAGCGCGAGTTGGCCGAGGCACTGAACCTGCCTGTCAGCGATGTTGTCCGTCGGATCGAAGCGATGGAAGAATACAACCCGATGCTCGGCCTGCGCGGCGTGCGACTTGGGGTTACGGTGCCTGAAATCTACGACATGCAGGCCCGCGCCATTTTCGAGGCGACGTTGCGCGCCAGCGAAGATGGCGAGCCGGTGGTGCCCGAAATCATGATTCCGCTCGTTTCGGCTCGACGCGAAGTTGAACTGGTGAAAAAGCGGGTGGATGCGGTCGCGGCTGCGGTCCGGGCCGAACAGGGCAAATCCTTTAACTTCCGTCTTGGGGTCATGGTCGAAACGCCCCGTGCCTGTCTGCGCGCGTCTGAATTTGCGCCCTATACCTCGTTTCTCAGCTTTGGCACCAATGATCTAACCCAGATGACATATGGCTTGTCGCGCGACGATGCCGGGCGATTCATGTCTGATTATGTGCAGCAGCACGTCTTTCCTGAAGATCCGTTTCACGTGCTCGATACCGACGGGGTTGGCGAATTGGTACAGCTTGGGGCCGAGCGGGGCAGGGCCAGCAATCCGGGGATTACCCTGTCGATCTGTGGCGAACACGGGGGAAACCCCGAGTCCATTGCGTTCTGCCGGACCGCCGGATTTGACTATGTGTCCTGTTCTCCGTTCCGGGTCCCCGTTGCAAGGTTGGCCGCTGCCCAACTTGCGATCGCGGACACGCTATCCGGGGGCTGACGCCAAATTTGCCAAATATTGAGACGATCCACCATTCAGTTGACTCAAATTAGAGCAGTTCATACGCGAAAATCCGCTTGCAAAATCCGCAAAACTGGATCTTGCGCGAAATATTGTCTATGGCCTGCCCTGCGCTTGTCGCGGGAGGGTCCAGCGCGGATCGTTCTTTGGGGAATTGAAAAAAATGTTTCGCTCGAAAACCGCAGTTGCGGTCGTCTGCCTTTTTGCGTTTACACATGGCTTGGTACCTGACACGGCCAACGCCGATGCCAAACTTTCCGACTCTGTCGCAGAAGCGCAGGATGGTGCCAAGTCCAAGAAATTGGGATTGGGCCCCTACTTAAAATCGCTGCTGACGGCCTCGCAGCCACGGGCCGAAGTCAAGCCGATCACCGCGACCTTCTCCAAGAACTGGCTCGACAACCAGCCCGCCGCCAGCGGCGGCGAGCAGTGGCGTTGCCTATCCGAGGCGCTGTATTTCGAAGCACGCGGCGAAACCGTCAAAGGCCAGTTCGCAGTTGCCGAAGTCATTCTGAATCGTGTTGAAAGCGCCCGTTTTCCTGACTCTGTCTGCAGCGTGATCAATCAGGGAACCGGTCGTCGCTACCAGTGCCAGTTTACCTATACCTGTGATGGGCGTGACGAGGTGATTGCAGAGCCCGGGGCGTTCCGCCGTGTTGCCAAGGTTGCGCGCGCCGCAATCGACGGTGTCGGTGTCGGTGTCGATCTGACCGATGGGGCCACCTATTATCACACCAATGCAGTGCGCCCATCCTGGTCGCGCCGTTTTCAGGAAACCGCCCGTATCGGCGTGCATGTATTCTATCGCCCGGGGATTCGTACAGCGAGCAGCGAATAGGCGTTACATCGCCGGGTAAAACTATTCTGCGTCAAAAGGAGCGGCCATCCGGGAGGGGGCATCCGCGAGGAAGCAAGCGATGGTTCGCAGCGATCCTGATCTGACGCACTTTACCGACCGCCACTTTGGTGATGCCGGACGGTCTAGGGTCAGCGATAATGAACTTGGGAGGGTTCATTGTCGCTGGCCCGCACTCTTTTTAAATGTCAGTTTTTTACGCGACCGGAGAAATGATTGTCGTCTGGTGACGTCCCTCTTGTCCTGCTAGGTTAAACGGTACATTTGACGTTCCATCGCAACAGGCCCAAACCACAGGCTCCTAGATGACTTCTGAAATCCGTCTCGCCTTTGCACATCCCTCCGAACGCGCCGAGGCAACTGCTCTGCAGGAACCGCTTGATCGAATCTCGCTGCGCGATCACATCGTCGCGGTTGATATCGGTGCCTTTCAGGCCGAACGGGGCAAGACCCAGAGGATCTGCTTTAACGTTGTTGTCGAAGTCCAGCCGCTCACCGGACCGATAGACGACGATGTCGACCGCATCCTGTCCTATGACAAGGTGACCGAGGCCATTACCCATGAGCTGGCCGAGGAACGGCTGAATCTGCTGGAAACACTCGCCGCACGTATTGCCGAGCGCATTCTGCTGGAGCCGCAAGCGATGCGCGTCTTTGTGCGTGTCGAAAAACTCGACCGGGGGCCGGGTGCTCTTGGGGTGGAAATCGTTCGTGGCCGCGATCAGGTTGTGCAAGAGGGGCTGGAAAGCGCCACACATGAAGATGATCGGCCACATCCGCGCCTTACTTACCTGTCCAATCGCGCGATCGCGTCAGACAACCTTTCAGGCTGGATCGACCAACTTGCCGGTGGTGATCGCCCATTGGTGCTCTGTGTCGGCGCACATGAGCAGCCGCGTCCGATGACCGGGCACAAGATGACTCAGCGGCGGATCGACCTTTTGGCCATCGAACAGAACGCTTGGGCACTGGCCGCGCGTGATTTACGGTGCAAGGTCGTTGCCACAAGAACCGAACTCGATTGGGCGATGAAGAACGGCCAGATCTGTGTCTGGGCACCGTCCAAAATCGTGCTTGATGCTGTCGACGGCCCATCTGCGGCGCCATCTGACGCGGTGACGCTGGCGGCTTGGTTTGCCGCTACGTTTGCGGCTGATGAAATGCTGGTGATTGGCTCTGACCTTCCGGATGATCCCGGCGTGCCTTTGCGCGCGGTTTCAGTGGAGCAGCAAATCCTGTGATGCTGACTGCGAGACCGCTGGTTCAGCATGGGGTCACCCGGCCAGACGACGCGATGCCGCTCGCTGGCAGCACGAGTCATTGGTTTAGCCATGCCGAAATTCTTGACCGGACCGCTCAGCCACGACTGGTGACAGTTTCAGAACTGCCCGGTGATCTGCTGGAGAAGCTCACCGCGCCGCGTGCAGATGTGATGGGCCTCGACATGGGGGTGCCGCAGATCATGGGCATCCTCAACGTCACACCTGACAGCTTTTCCGATGGTGGCGTGCATTTTGATCCCGATACGGCCCGCAACGCCGCGCTTGCTATGGTCAAGGCGGGGGCAACGATCATCGACATCGGCGGCGAATCGACTCGCCCCGGAGCCGACACCATTGATGACGAGAGCGAGACAATCCGCACCGCTCCAGTGATTGCAGCGCTCAGGCGCGAAACGGACGTTCCAATCTCGATAGACACCCGCAAATCTGTCGTTGCCCGTGCGGCGCTGGCCGCTGGCGCATCAATGGTCAATGACGTCGCTGGCTTTACCTATGATCCTGATCTCGGCCCCCTCTGCGCCGCAGAAGGGGTGCCGATCTGCATCATGCACGCGCTTGGCGACCCGGCGACGATGCAGCAGAACCCGCGTTATGATGATGTGGTTCTGGATGTTTATGACTACCTACAGGCCCGTGTTGAGGCACTTTCAGCGATCGGAATCCCGCGTCATCGCATGGTAATCGACCCGGGTATTGGCTTTGGAAAGACTGAGGCGCACAATCTCGCACTTCTGCGCAACCTCAGCCTGTTTCACGGTATTGGGTGCCCGATCCTGCTCGGTGTTTCGCGCAAACGCTTTATCGGAACGATTGGTCAGGCCCCCGATCCGGCGACCCGTGCACCGGGTTCCATCGCGGTGGGACTTGCCGCACTGGCCCAGGGTGTGCAAATCCTTCGGGTACATGACGTGGTCGAAACGGCACAGGCCCTGCGGCTTTGGACTGCGGCGCGATAAGAGCAAGGACATCTGATGCGAGAATTGTTTGGAACCGACGGCGTGCGTGGAACGGCCAATGTACATCCGATGACGGCCGACATGGCGCTGCGCATCGGGGCTGCGGTCGGACGCTATTTTCGGCGCGAGGCCGGTGGCGTCCACCGGGTGGTGATCGGCAAGGACACGCGGCTCTCTGGCTATATGTTCGAAAACGCTCTGACAGCCGGGCTGACCTCGACGGGTATGAACGTGCTGCTGCTTGGCCCGGTGCCGACGCCCGCCGTCGGGCTGATGACCCGTTCGATGCGCGCCGATCTGGGCGTGATGATTTCGGCCAGTCACAATCCCGCCCAAGACAACGGGATCAAGTTCTTTGGCCCTGATGGCTACAAGCTCTCCGATCAGGTCGAGGCAGAGATCGAAGCCCTAATCCACGTCGGCGTAGAACCCGCACAGGCCATGAACATCGGCCGCGCCAAACGGATTGACGACGCGCGGTTCCGCTATGGTGAGCGAGTCAAATCGTCATTGCCGCGCGACCTGCGGCTCGACGGGCTTAAGGTGGTCATAGACTGCGCCAACGGCGCCGCCTATCGCACTGCACCGGAAACGCTCTGGGAACTGGGCGCGGATGTGATCCCAGTTGGCGTTGCGCCTGACGGGCACAACATCAACCGCGACTGTGGCTCGACCAAACCGCGTGCTGCGGCGGAAACGGTGGTCGCCCATGGGGCGGATGTGGGCATCTGTCTGGACGGGGACGCTGACCGCGTCATCCTGATTGACGAAACCGGCACCATTGCAGACGGCGATCAGTTGATGGCGCTGCTGGCAACACGCCGCGCCGCCGAAGATCAGCTTGCTGGCGGCGCTCTGGTTGCGACGGTCATGTCTAACCTCGGGTTGGAACGTCATCTTCAGTCACAGAGGCTGCGGCTGGAACGCACCGGCGTTGGAGACCGCTATGTCGTCGAGCGCATGCGCGAGGGTGGCTATAACCTTGGCGGCGAGCAATCGGGTCACATCGTGATGACGGATTATGCCACGACGGGTGACGGGCTGATGGCTGGGCTGCACTTTCTTGCCGAAATGGTGCAATCCGATACGCCCGCCAGCCAGCTTGCCCGCCAGTTTGAACCGGTGCCTCAACTATTGAAGAATGTGCGTTATGGCGACGGGCAGCAGCCGCTTGATCTGCCCGCTGTGAAGACGGCCATTGCCGATGCGGAATCCGAACTGACCGGTAAGGGGCGTCTGCTGATCCGTAAATCGGGGACCGAACCACTGATCCGGGTGATGGCGGAATGCGAAGACCCGGCGATCCTCGACCGCGCGGTCAATAGCATTGTTCAGGCGGTGACAGAGGCCGTGGCGGTCTGACCTCTACGGGTCAGCCTCCGAACAGCCGCCGCAAGGCCCCAAGCTGGCTCAGAGCGACGCCTGCCAGAATTAACGCCATCGCCCAGATCAGCGACGCTGGCAGCGGCTCTCCGAGGATGGCCGCGCCCATCAGGACCGACCACACCGGTACTTGGTAATTCACGAGGCTCATGAACACCGGCCCTGCTGTGCGCACCACGGTGACTCGCAGCAGGTTGGCCGCTGCTGTCGGGACCATTCCAAGAAACACCACCAGCCACAGGGTGCGCGTATCCAGCATCGGGGGCGGCCCCTCGACGATCCAAGCCATTGGGATGACCAAAAGCGCGCCGAGCAACAGCAACACCGCAGACAGCCCGACCGGATCGACCGGGGGCAGGCGGCGCATCAAAATCGAACTTACCGCATAACAAGCCGCCGCACCGACACAGGCGATCCGTCCCGGCATCTCCAACGATACGCCGGTACTTTCAAAAGCCTGTCCACCGATCAGCATGGTGATCCCGACGAATCCAATCACAAAGCCGATGGATCGACGCAGGGTGATGCGTTCGCCCGGCACAAGGAAATGCGCGAGCGGCAGCACCATCAGCGCGACGCTTGCCATCGACACTCCGGCGAAACCCGAGGTGACATATTGCTGACCCCATGACAGCAGCATGAACGGCACAGCCGAACTGAGCGCGGCGATCACATAGAGGTTGAAACGCTGCCCGCCTGTTGGTGAGGTCGTAAACAATTGCCCGCCGCGCATCCACCAAATCACGCTGGTCAGCAAGGCACCGAACCCAATCCGACAGGCGGCCAGCCAAAACGGCGTGATACCCACGAGGGCGAGTTCGATCACCAGAAAGGTGCCGCCCCACACGAACCCCAAGGTTGCGATCATGGCCCAGCTCTTGGCGGTGATTTCGGGGCGGGTATCCATAAATATCAATGGCCTGTTGGGTGGTGTTAACGAGGTGCGTTACATTGAAACGAAATGACCCCGGCGGTTAGCCGGGGTCAAGAACGAACGCTTCGATCATGATCGAAGGATGCGCCTAAGCGCCCTGCGTTGATCAGTTCTTTTCTTTGTCGACCATCTTGCCGGCAGAAATCCAAGGCATCATGCCGCGCAGTTTTTCACCGGTTGCTTCGATCTGATGCTCGTCATTGATCCGGCGTGTCGCTTTGAACGACGGCTGACCGACCTGATTTTCTACCATGAAGTCACGCACGAACTTGCCGGTCTGGATGTCGTTCAGAACCGCTTTCATCCGTGCCTTGGTTTCGTCATAGGGCAGGATCCGCGGGCCGCTGACGTATTCGCCGTATTCCGCCGTGTTCGAGATCGAGTAGTTCATGTTGGCGATGCCGCCTTCATAAATCAGGTCCACGATCAGCTTCACTTCGTGCAAGCATTCGAAATAAGCCATTTCAGGCGCATAGCCGGCTTCGACCAGCGTTTCGAAACCCATGCGGATCAGCTCGACCAGACCGCCACACAAGACCGCCTGTTCGCCGAACAGATCGGTTTCGCATTCTTCGCGGAAGTTTGTTTCGATGATGCCCGAGCGGCCGCCACCGATGGCAGAGCAATAGGACAGGCCGATTTCCAGCGCCTTGCCGGACGCGTCCTGATCCACGGCAACCAGGCAGGGCACGCCGCCGCCTTTGGTGTATTCCCCACGCACAGTGTGGCCGGGGCCTTTGGGGGCCATCATGATGACATCGACACCGGGTTTGGCTTCGATCAGGCCAAAATGCACGTTCAGGCCGTGGGCGAACGCAATCGCGGCACCTTCGCGGATGTTGTCGTGCACATATTTCTTGTAGGTCTCGGCCTGCAGTTCATCGGGCATTGTGAACATGATCAGGTCGGCCCAGGCGGCGGCTTCGGCGATTCCCATGACCTTCAGGCCTTCGCCTTCGGCTTTGGCCGCGCTGGCCGAGCCTTCGCGCAGGGCAACGACGAGGTTCTTGGCGCCGGAATCGCGCAGGTTCAGCGCGTGGGCGTGACCCTGGCTGCCATAGCCCAGAATGGCCACTTTCTTGTCTTTGATCAGGTTGATATCGCAATCGCGATCATAATAGACGCGCATTTTGGCGTTCCTTTCACGGTCAGATGTTCTGTGAAGGGTGTATCCGGGGTTGAGACGGATTGGCAGGGGCAATGGGTGGTAATTTTCCACGGTATTCGCCATAACTATTCGCGAAACATTAATCTTTCGGAAAATTCATGCTAGACGATACGGACCGCCGTCTTTTGCGCCTGCTGCAGTCAGAGCCGACTTTGACAAACGCAGAGCTTGCGGAAATTGCAAACCTCAGCACGTCTAAGGTGTTTCGCCGCATTGAAAAGATGCAGGCACAGGGATTGATCCTGGGCAAAGAGGCGGTGATCGATTGGTCCGCACTCGGCTATGATGTCGAAGTCAGCCTCAGGTTCACATTGGACAAGACACAGCCGCGGGCTTTTGACGATTTCATGGCCGCCGCTCGCGAGGTGCCTGAAGTCCTCGAAATCCAGACCTTTCTGGGTCGTGTCGATGTCCGCCTCTCGGTGATCGCGCGGGACATGGCGGAGTATCAGCAGATCTACCGCACACGCATACTGACCCTGCCGCATATTGCCGACATCGAGTCGCTGATGCATCTCGCCCGTATCAAGAGCAACGAGGCCCTGCCGCTGTGATCGAACTTGATGACACTGACCGGCTTATTCTGCGCGCGCTGGCTAAGGACGCCAGCCAAAGTGCCGGTGCCATCGGCCGAAGACTGGGTATGTCGCAACCCGCTGTCTGGCGGCGGATCCGGCGATTGGAGAAAGAGGGCGTGATCAAGGGCACGCGTCTTCGATTGAACGCTGAGGCACTTGGTTTCGGGGTGACGGTTTTCCTTGGTGTCAAACTTGCGCGCAAGGGTCAGGTCAGCCTCGAAGATTTTGAGCGCGCGGTCAGTGCGATCCCCGAAGTGCAGACTGTCGAGCATGTTCTGGGCCTCTATGATTTTCGCCTGCGGGTCGTCGCACGCGATCTTGCCGATTTCGAACGGGTGCTGCGTCGACGCATAATGACGCTGCCCGGCGCGGGTGATGTCGAGGCCAATGTCCTGCTGAGCGAAGAGCGTCGTCCCGGGCCAATCGGATAGGGCGCAACAGTGCGAAATGGCGGTTTGCCAAAGCGGCCTTGGTCGGGCTATGGAAGGCTGAATATTCTCACGGAGGACACCCATGCCCGCGCTGCTCGATACCGTTGACCCCGAAGGACTTCAGGAGTTTTCCGTTGTCTTTACCGATCGTTCGCTCAACCATATGTCCGCCGTGTTCCAGCAGGTCATGCGCGACATCTCAGGGATGCTGAAAGAGGTCTACAACGCAGATGCGGTTGCCGTGATCCCCGGCGGCGGCACCTATGGGATGGAAGCGGTCGCGCGGCAGTTCGCCCGCGATGCCAACGTGTTGGTGGTGCGCAATGGCTGGTTTTCCTACCGTTGGAGCCAGATCATCGAAACCGGAGGCCTGACAGCCCAGACCACCGTGATGAAAGCGCGGCAGACCGCCAACACCAGCCCATCGCCTTTTGCGCCAGCCCCGATTGACGAAGTGGTCGCGGAAATCCGGTCCAGCCGCCCGGACGTCGTGTTTGCCCCGCATGTTGAAACCTCGGCGGGGGTGATCCTGCCGGACGACTACGTTACCGCCATGGCCGCTGCCGCGCATGAGGTTGGCGCGCTGATGGTGCTCGACTGTATCGCGTCTGGTTGTGTCTGGGTGGATATGAAGGCAACCGGCGTCGATGTGCTGATTTCCGCCCCGCAAAAGGGCTGGAGCGCGTCACCCTGTGCCGGTCTGGTGATGATGTCCGAGCGGGCCGAGGCCAAGCTGCAAGAGACCACATCCGACAGCTATGCGATTGATCTGGCCAAGTGGCGGCAGATCATGGTGGCCTACGAGAACGGTGGCCATGCCTATCATGCCACCATGCCGACCGATGCGCTGCGCGATTTCCGTGACACGATGCTGGAAACCCGTGAATATGGGTTTGATCGCCTGCGCACCGCGCAATGGGCGCTTGGTGACGGGGTCCGCGCGATGCTGCGCGAGATGGGCGTAACTTCGGTTGCCGCTGATGGTTTTGGCGCCCCGGGCGTTGTTGTCAGCTATACCGGCGACCCGGACGTTCAGAATGGCAAGAAATTTGCCGCAATCGGAATGCAGATCGCAGCAGGCGTGCCACTGCAATGCGATGAACCTTCGGATTTCAGCACGTTCCGGCTCGGCCTATTTGGTCTGGACAAGCTTTATGACGTGGATGGCACCATCGGTCGTCTCAAGAGTGCGCTTGATCAGGTCCTTTAAAGGACCTGATCAACGGTCCGCTACCTGACCCCAAGCCCCATCTGCATCAAGGTGCGTCGGACGGGTTTCAGCGAATAAAGTGCGTCCAGTCCAGCCGCCCGCGCGTCACGCAGCGGGCGGGCATCCAGCATCGAGGCGCGGTTCAACAGGTCAATTCCTTGCGCGCGCAGCGCGACATCGCGGATGCGCGCAGCGTGATAGGCGTCGAGCATCTGCATATCGCCCAGTCCCTCTGGGCGCGCCAATGCCAGGTCGAGCAGCGCGCGCAGATCGGCGAGAGACATGTTCAGACCCTGTGCGCCGATCGGCGGCACCACATGCGCCGCCTCGGCCATCAGCGCGATGCGTTCGCCTGATATGCGATCGGCCTTCTGGGTGATGATCGGCCAGATCGTCCGGCGCGAGGCGAGCGTTAGCGGACCGAACAGACCACAGGATCGCTCTGTCATCTCGGCCTCGAAATCGGGTTGATCCATCTGGAACAGCGAAGTTGCGCGGGGGCCATGCTCCATCCAGACCACGGCCGAAGACGGCTGCCCGTTGTAGTCGGGCAATGGCACAAGCGTGAATGGTCCGCCGCTGCGGTGAATCTCGGTCGAGACGTTTTCGTGGGGTACTGAGTGGTTGACCGCAAAGGCCAGAGCCTTTTGCCCATAACGCGTGGTATGCACGTCGATCTCGGCCGCTTGGCGCATGGGCGAGTCGCGCCCGTCGGCGGCGATCACCAGCCGTGTCTTGAGTCGGCCCCCATCGTCCAGACCGACGCGTGCTTCGCCCTGACGCGTGAACAGGCTGGTGGTGCCGGTTCCCGGGCGGAAATCAACGTTTGGCAGATCGGTGAGCCGCGCGACAAGCTCGCGACGCAGAAGCCAGTTGGGAAGGTTCCAACCAAAGGGTTGGTCCGAAACCTCGGAAGCATTGAAATCACGTACGATACGCGGTTCCGGCCGCGCGCCTCCGGCATCGACGATGCGCATCACCTGAAGCGGCGCAGCATAGGGGGCAAAACGATCCCATAATCCGCAGGGTTCCAACAGATCGCGCGCCGGTTGCAGGATCGCGGTGGTGCGCAGGTCGGCGCCTTCGGCGTCACGGACGGTGATGGGCGGGGCGGGATCGACGCAGATCACATCAAACCCGGCATCACCAAACACAACAGCTGCCGTCAGGCCGGCAACGCCGCCGCCGGAAATCAGGATATCACAGGAATTTGCCATCGGAGCAGCCTTTCTTGTCAATTCAGCCTAGGTCAGCGCCCGGACAGAGACCAAGCGACATGCTGTCCCGGCTCTTGGTCCTCGCTGGCCCTAGCTTACGGTCGCGAGAAACGCGCCAAGATTATCCGTATGATGGTGAATATGGTCTGCACCATGCGGCTCTGGTGCGACATGAACTGTGCGCATGCCCATGGCGTGCGGCGCGGCGAGGTTGCGTTGATCATCTTCGAACATCGCTGCGCGCATAGGATCGGTTTGGTCTTGGGTAAACACGGTTTCGAACGCTTCACGTTCCGGTTTGGGAAGAAAGCCCGCATGTTCGACGCCATAGACCGCATCAAACAAGCCGGCGAGCCCACGCGCCGCCAGCACCCGTTCGGCATATGGGGCGCAGCCATTGGTATAGACGATACGCCGCCCTGGGAGATCGGCGATCCGGTCGCGCAGGTCAGAATCCACTTCGAGATGATCCAGAGAAATGTCGTGCACATCCGTCAGATACGGGCCGGGGTCGACATCATGTTCACGCATCAGCCCAGCCAGAGTCGTGCCATATTGGTGCCAGTACTGTTTACGCAACTGGTCGGCCCGATCCCGGCCGACGCCAAGCGCATCCATCACGAATTGCGTCATCCGCACTTCGATCTGATCGAAAAGACGAGCTTGTGGCGGATACAGGGTGTTGTCCAGATCGAACACCCAGGTTGTCACGTGAGAAAAGGCAGCTTTGACCATGCCAGTGATCTAGGGCACCGAGCAGGGCAAATCAACCGCGGGGTTGATCGCCAAGGCCGCGCACCTGTAGACAGGACAAACCCAAGGCCGGAAAGGATCGGATGACCTACATCAAACAGCCCCATACCGATGCCTATCACCTGATCCTCGAAGCGATCGATGTCGGTGTCTATAAACCCGGTGATCGGTTGGTTGAAAGTGACCTCGCCGAGCGGTTCGGCGTCTCGCGTACCCCGATCCGCGAAGCGCTGCAGCGGTTGGAGACCCAGTCGCTGCTGGAACGGGACGGTCGGTCGCTGATTGTGGCGTCGCTCAATCACAACCAGATGGCCGAGCTTTATGTAGTCCGCCGCGAGCTTGAAGGGTTGGCGGCGCGCCTTGCGGCACAGCATGCCACCGCCGAAGAGATTGCGGTACTGCGAGCCATGGTGTCGGCGGATGATGCGCTGATCAATGATCCGGCGGCACTGGCGCGTGCGAACCGACGGTTTCACAAGCAGATCCATCTTGCATCGCACAATCGCTATCTGGTGCAGCAGCTTGATCTGGTCCATCGGACGATGGCGCTGATGGCGACGACATCCCTTGCGGCGCAGGGGCGCGGTGAAATCGCCCAAGGGGAGCATGATGGCATCGTCAGTGCGATAGAGGCGCGTAATGAGGGCAAGGCCGAAGCTGCCCTGAAAGAGCATATTTCAGTGGCCTTCATGACCCGCCTGAAACAGGATGCGGATGCACGCGAGCGCGCCGACTGACACGTGTGGCTGCATTTGGGGTTCAGTGCTCTGACTTACTGAGCGTTGGGCGAGAACGATTGGCTCAATCAGTGTTCAGCTCTGACGGCGCATGACCATGCTGGGTCTTGTCCCAGTAATAGGGCCGAAAGATCAATTCATAGAGCGCCTTGTAGGCCGCAATCGCCGCGAGCGGAAAGTAGAGCGGCATCGTCGGCACCCATCGCAACAGGAACCGTCGTTCCGTTGCCGCCACAGACGCAATCCCAATTGAGAGCACCAGAAGCTCGGCGCAAACGAAGAGGCGGGCAATCACCAACGCTATCGACGCAGGCACAAGCGTTTGCACCGGATGCTGCCAACCCAAGAGCACCAGCCAGAACGACCAGAGCACCGGCGCGAGCAGGAATTGGCTCAGGGTGCCGACGAAAAACGCCTGAAGGCTCAAAAAACGTGCCAGGCCGAGATCGCAGAACAGCTGATGTGGATTTCGCATGTGTACGAGATAGGTGACCATAAACCCCTTGAGCCAGCGCGAGCGCTGCTTGATCCAAGGCCATGGTCGGCAGTTCGCCTCTTCGAACGTTACCGTATCAATCAACTCTGTGCGATACCCGGCACGGCAAAGCCGTACCCCGAGGTCAGCATCTTCGGTCACGTTATGCGCATCCCACCCCCCCCAGTTCCTCAAGCTTGTCGCGCCGAAAGAACAAGGTCGTTCCGCCCAGCGGTATCACAAGACCCAAACGCGCAATTCCGGGCAGAACCACCCGAAACCAGCTCGCGTATTCGATGGTGAAACACCGTGCGAGCCAGTTTGTTCGCGGATTGTAATAGTCGAGGACGCCTTGCAAGCAAACGACGTCCTCCGGTGCCTCAGCAAACCGCGCGGCAACCGTTTCAAGCTGATCCGGGGCAGGGGCGTCTTCGGCGTCCCAGACACCGATGATATCACCACGACAGAAATCGAGCGCATAGTTCATAGCTCGTGGTTTGGTGGTCAAACCGTCATGGGCCGGGACGCTGATCACCCGCATCCATGCCGGAAGCCGGGTTTGCGCCAGCGTTTGGCGTGTGACATCGTCGTGTTCCTCAAGCACCAGAACTACATCGAGCAGCGCCTTGGGATAGGTCAGCCTTTCAAGCCTGCGGATCAGCGCCCCGGCGATTTCCTTTTCGCGAAACAGTGGCACAAGCATCGAAATTTTGGGGCGCCGGGCGGGCGGTCGCCCCGTAAAGGGGGGCTCATCGGATGTGATTGCGGTACTGGGAAGGAAGAGGAATGCAGAAAACGCCGCTAATTTGAGGGACGCAAACATGATGAGCGTTGTGATTGCCAAAATGCTGACTGCGGCAAGGACCGTTATCGGCATGAAGACTAGCGCGACCGCCACCAAAAGCAGAATTGCAGGTAGAATTCCGCGCCTTCCCGATTGCCAGGTTCGACAACTGAATTGGGCCGGGACACGTGCGCCGGCCGCCTTTGCCATTGGCCTCCTGAACCTCTCGGCAATGGAGGCTTCTATCTGGGCACCGCTGGCCAGGATTGGCAGGGTACTGGCATAGGTATCGCCAAGGGCCGCGCGCACGGCATCAAAGCGGTCTGGCCTGTCTGTCGCGATCAGGACGGTTCCGTTTTCGCGCTTCCACGGGATGACGCGATGGCTCAGCCAAAACCCATGCGGCATCCGGTGGCACAGATCTTCGTCCGGAGGAGCGAGTGTCAGATCAACCTCGCGGATCTGGTGCTGTAGCGCCAACGCGTCGCGGATATCGCCCGGACTGGCCCATCCCTCTGACACCAGGATTTCACCAACCGGTGCGCCCAGTGTCATCTGCAGGTGCAGGGCACGGATCAGCTGGGTCGAGGAGATAGCGCCGCTGTCGGCCAGATACTCGCCTAGGGGCTTGCGCCTGCGGTTGTGGGCAACCAGAGCCGGGTGCGACGTCAAAAGCCGCAGGTTTTGAGTATTCATCCCGGTCGCCCGACCCACTGTGAAAGTCGGAGTCAGCGTGGGGCCCGCAGAGTTAACACCGGGTTAAGCTACTGCGATATATTTATAATCCCAGTTAGGTCTGCCGCGTATCTTAAGCTTTTTGTGCGCTCATCGCTTCTGCAAAGCGCTCGAACAGATAGAAACTGTCCTGCGGGCCGGGGCTGGCTTCGGGGTGGTATTGCACGGAATAGACAGGGCGGTCGGTCATGCGGATTCCGCAGTTCGAACCGTCAAACAGAGAGCGATGGGTCTCGATAATGCCATCCGGCAGCGTCTGTGCATCAACTGCAAAGCCATGATTCATCGAGGTTATTTCCACCTTTCCGGTTTCCATATCCTTGACAGGATGGTTGGCGCCGTGGTGGCCGTGGTTCATCTTGACGGTATTCGCGCCAAGGGCAAGGGCAAGCATCTGGTGGCCAAGGCAAATGCCGAAAACTGGGATTTCGGTCTTGTCCAGCACGTCCCGGATCATCGGCACTGCATAGGTGCCCGTCGCTGCGGGGTCGCCGGGACCATTGGACAGGAACACACCATCAGGTTGATGCGCCAACACCTCTTCGGACGTCGTCGTCGCGGGCAACACGGTCACGTCGCAACCGGCGCTGGCAAGGCAACGCAGGATATTGCGTTTGGCACCGTAGTCGATGGCGACAACCTTGTATTTGGGCGAGTTGTGGGGCGCATACCCTTGGGGCCACGCCCACCGCATTTCATCCCAACGATAGGATTGCGCGCAGGTGACTTCCTTGGCGAGGTCCGTGCCTTCAAGGCCCGCAAAACCGCGCGCAGCAGCCACAAGCGCTTCCAGGTCGAAGTTACCGTCCGGATCATGCGCAAGTGCCGCATGTGGCGCACCCTGTTGCCGAATGGCGCGCGTCAGGCGACGGGTATCAACGCCACCAATGGCAATGCGTCCACGCCGGGCGAGCCAATCCTGAAGATTTTCGACAGCGCGCCAGTTGCTGGGCGTTGTCGGGTCCCACTTAACAACCATGCCCGAAGCAACCGGATCGGCGGTTTCATCGTCGTCGGGATTAACACCGACATTGCCGATATGAGGGAAAGTAAAGGTGACGATCTGACCTGCATAGGACGGATCGGTCATAATTTCCTGATAGCCGGTCATCGCAGTGTTAAAGCAAAGCTCGGCCGTGGTTTGCCCGGTTGCACCAAATCCGGTGCCGTAGAAAACAGTACCATCCGCAAGTGCCAGGCAGGCGGTGGGCTTTGGCAGGGCGGATGTGGCCATGGCGCGACTCTCTGATGTGCTGAATTGACGGATACCTAAGCGGCGCGCGGGCACAGGTCAAGCCCGGTCACAATTTGGGACCCTCTGCATTAACAATGGGTTACGTCGCGACCGGATGGTTGTATCGCGCTTTTTCCTTCTATAATGTCGGGGTTTCGAACTCCATGGGGATGGAACAAGCGATATGAACATGCGAACGCGGGTGAATGACGCCCTCAAACAGGCAATGCGCGACAAGGCCACGATGCGGCTATCGACGTTGCGATTGATCTGTGCAGCGATCAAGGATCAGGACATCGCCGCGCGTGGCGAGGGGGGCGACGAAGGTGTCGGTGATCCCGACGTGCTCGCGATCCTGAGTAAAATGACCAAGCAGCGGCAGGAAAGTGCGCGCACCTATGAAGAAGGCGGGCGGATTGATCTTGCCGAAAGGGAACGGCAAGAGATTGAAATATTAGAAGAATTTCTTCCAAAGCAACTGGGCGAAGATGAGGTTGCTAAGGCCGTTCGTTCGGCGGTTGAAGAAACCGGCGCCACCTCGATCCGCGACATGGGCAAGGTGATGGCCCAGCTCAAGGGCAAGTACACCGGACAAATGGACTTCGGAAAAGTTGGCCCGTTGGTCAAAGACAGGCTCTGCACCGGCTGAGCTTGGTGATGCGGCCCGCGCTGCTGGGCCGGGTACAGCACCTCTCAAATTCTGGGCCGACAGTGAGTCTCCTGCAAATCGGACCGGGTTCGCGCGAATCGGCGCGATTCGCGCGGGTAGCTTATACCCGCCGGGAGTGAATCCTGCCCGAGCCCTTTTGAGATCAATCGCGTAGTGCCCTGTTCAGCTCTTCATAAAGGGCGATGCGCTCGTCCTCGGAAAGAAACGCACCGATTTCGACCTCGCGCCCCCCGCCTTTGAGGGTCACGTAATAGGGCACCGGCCCGTCAGTTTTGTGCATTTCGGTTGTGGCCCAGTAGCGATTGCAGTGCCATTCCTGTGCGTCCCCCTTAGGGTTGTGTCGGATCAGGTGGGCGTCCTTGTCGGTGAGCGTGAAAATTTCAAGCACCTGCGCATTGCGATGGCTGCGGTCGAGCGCGAACCAGAGCCCCCCGACTGCAATCAAAAGGAAGGGCAGGAGCCCCCAGAGCAGGACGCTGCCCAAGAGCGGCACTAGAGGGATCAGGATGAGTATGAAAGTTGCGCCAATAAAGCCGACAAAACCTTTGGGCGGCAACGACTGGTGCGGCCAAAGCTGAAGCTCTTGCGCGGCATTGGGTGTATAGGATTTTGACCAGCTATAGGGCATCGCAATATTGAGGCATGACTTTCGGCGATGTTAGAAAGCGACGCCCCGTTGGTGAACGGGGTTTGCAGGGCTATCCGCCCATTGTGATCGCGTCACGACGTCACGCGAGCCAGGCGTTTGCCGCGTCGGCGTCTGCCTTGTCGAAATACCGGGTTTCGGCAGAGATGAAGTGACGCATCAGTTTCTGCGCCAGTTTCTGCCAGCCTTCATCGCCGAGAATCGCAACCTTGGTGGGAATGTGGCGATGATCACGAACCAGTTTCAGGTGGTCGCCAAGTGCGGCCAGACCATGCCAGCCATCAAACTCGCGCAGGTCCAGCAACAGCTTGAACCGACCATGATCACGGACATAGGCATCCAGATCTTCTTCGGCACTGGCATAGGCCGCGGTGTCGAGCTTGCCGAGCAATTGGACCTGCAGGATGTCGTTGCCCAGATCCTTCATGTGCAGGCTGCCAAGGGATTCGGTCAGCCAGCGGCGGGCGTCGTCCAGTTCGTCGAGTTCAAAGGTTTCCACCGCACCGGGCATGGCAAATCCCAAGACCTGTACCATGTTCTCGATCCAGTCGGCATCGGTGACAACAGCGATCCTTTCAAACCCAGACCAGTGACGCATCCCGAGCTTGGCGTCCGCCCAGGCGGCCTTGGCCGTAAAGCCGGAAAAGTCGGGGCCCATGCGGATCAGTACACGCAGGTGGTCGTGAGTTGCAGCGGCCTCATCCATCGCTGGCGTCAGAGTGTCAGCGTAGTCATCAGCCGTGAGCGTGCCGGTCAGCTGAACTTCGAGAATTCCTTGGGGGGTAACGGGGGTGACGATGATCATTGGACGTCTCCTGTATGTCGAATGTCTGAACGTTAAGGCCCGGCAGGATTTCCAACAAGAGGCCGCATGAACCCCATAACAAAAAAAGGCCCCGGGGTTTCCGGGGCCTTTGTCGTTCATTCAGATCAGGATCAGTGGGCGGAGCCCTTGTCCCATTCTTCCTGCTTGGGCAGGATTTCGAATGTATGTTCCGGCGGTGGGCTGGGGATAGTCCATTCCAGCGTATCCGCATATTCGTTCCATGGGTTGTTTTCTGTCACTTTGGCGCCGCGTGTCAGCGTGTACCAGATGATACCGAAGAACAGCAGGAACGAGGCAAACGACAGGAACGCACCAAGGCTCGACCACCAGTTCCAATAGGCAAATGCCTCGGGATAGTCGATGTAGCGGCGTGGCATGCCTTGACGACCCAGGAAGTGCTGCGGGAAGAACGTCAGGTTGGCACCGATGAAGAACATCCAGAAGTGTATCTTACCCATGGTTTCAGGATACATGCGACCGGTCATCTTGGGCAGGTAGAAGTAAATACCCGCAAAGATGGTGAAGACCGCACCGAGGCTCATCACGTAGTGGAAATGCGCTACAACGTAATAGGTGTCGTGATAGTAGCGGTCCACAGCGGCCTGCGACAGGACGATGCCGGTGACCCCACCGATGGTGAACAGGAACAGGAAACCGAAGGCAAACAGCATCGGTGTCTTGAACTCGATCGACCCGCCCCACATTGTAGCGATCCAGCTGAACACCTTGACGCCTGTTGGCACCGCGATGGTCATCGTGGCCAGCATGAAATAAGCCTGCTGGTTCAGGGTCAGGCCCACAGTGTACATGTGGTGCGCCCAGACAACAAAGCCGAGGAAACCGATAGCGATCAGCGCCCAGACCATCGGCAGATAACCGAAGATCGGTTTACGCGAGAAGGTCGCGATCACGTGGCTGATCAGACCAAAGCCGGGCAGGATCACGATGTACACTTCGGGGTGGCCAAAGAACCACAGGATGTGCTGATAGAGGATCGGATCGCCGCCGCCAGCCGGGTCAAAGAAGGTAAACCCGAAGTTGCGGTCCATCAGCAGCATGGTGATCGCACCCGCCAGAACCGGCAGAGACAGCAGGATCAGCCAGGCAGTTACAAAGATCGACCAGGCAAACAGCGGCACCTTGAACAGAGTCATGCCAGGGGCACGCATGTTCAGGAAGGTGGTGATCATGTTGATCGCGCCGAGGATCGACGAAGCGCCGGAGACGTGCACTGCGAAGATCGCGAAATCCATCGACATACCGCCTTCGTTGACCGAGAGCGGCGGGTATAGCACCCAACCAACACCGGACCCGGCCTGGTCATTGCCGCCGGGTGCAAGCACCGAGCACACCGCCAGGGTCGTGCCAAAGACATAGAGCCAGAAGGACAGGTTGTTCATGCGCGGGAACGCCATGTCGGGCGCGCCAATCTGCAAGGGCATGAAATAGTTGCCAAATCCGCCGAACAGGGCGGGGATCACAACAAAGAACATCATCAGGATACCGTGTCCGGTGATCAGGACGTTCCAGAGATGACCGTTGGGAGTACAGGGACTCGACGAATCGGCAAAGAGCCGGGCGCCTTCCATACACATGTGCTGAACGCCGGGCTGCATGAGTTCGATCCGCATATAGACGGTGAACGCGACAGAGATAAAACCGGCGAGTGCGGACACCACAAGATACAGAATACCGATGTCTTTGTGGTTGGTGGACATGAACCAGCGCGTGAAGAAACTGCGCTCGCCCGCGTGCTCGTGACCATGAATGGCTGCGTCGGCCATTTGGCGCCTCCTGTTACATATGAACACGCACCCAAGGTCTGGCGCGTGCGAAATTCCATTCAGGTTTTAGAATGACTACAGGTGGGCTTCAATGGCCGAGTTTGATTTGGATCAAGATAAATTGCCGCGCCCCCCTTGTTTTTCGCGCTCTACCGGGGCGCTGCCCCGGACCCCGGAGTGTATGGACAAAGATGAAATAGGGACGTGATCGCGGCTTGCGTGGGTTGACCTGCGGTGCACCGCTTCGCACAAAGCGCAAGACAGGCGAAAATGCGGGAGCGGACCGATGACCTACGACGACGACAATATCTTTGCAAAGATCCTGCGCGAAGAGATTCCTTCAAGCCGGGTATATGAAGACGATGACACGTTGGTGTTCATGGATATCATGCCGCGCGCCGATGGGCATTGCCTTGTCATTCCAAAGACTCCATGCCGCAACATTCTGGATGCAAGCGAGGCCCAGCTGGCGGCAGTGATGCGTACAGCACAAAAGGTGGCGCGGGCCGTGATGGTCGCGTTTGATGCGACCGGTGTGACGGTACAGCAGTTCAACGAGGCGGACGGCGGGCAGGAGGTTTTTCACCTGCATTTCCATATTTTGCCGCGCCACGCCGATGTCAGCCTGCGCCCCCCGGGGAAGATGGGAGACATGGCGGCAATTCAGGCCCACGGAGACCAGATTCGCGGCGCGTTAGGAAGATAGAGCGAGGCTTTTTGCGAGGTTCTGCCAGTCTGTGATGACGTTCGTGATTGCGAAATTCACGCAGTATTGGGCGGGCGTGGTTTTGTGTGCAGGCAGATCGGTCAACCTTGGTCGCAGGGTATTTTAAGTCCGCGATCCGTGCATTGGTATGATGCACCTGTTTCCGTGGAGCGTTGAGAGGTAGCTCCGGTGCTTCTTCCTGCGACGCTCTTTGTGGCGGGCTCTTTAGGGTCTGGACCCATTGATTTCAGGCGAGCATCATGATTCACCGCCGGAAAACTGAGCGGTGATATGTCTGATCTTTTCTGGTTGAGCGACGCGCAGATGGCGCGTTTGAAGCCCTATTTTCCGAAGTCGCACGGCAA
>NZ_JBDWLR010000089.1:0-68497 GCF_039973035.1 Sedimentitalea sp. | reverse complement strand
AAATCCCTGTGGATCGGGCAATTGGGTAATGGTATTTGTCGTCATGTGGCATATCCTTTTCTCAGATGAGAATTGCGGCGCGTGAACAACGCCATGATATGCCGCCCCTCAGGGCCATCACCAACTTTCAGCTATATCTCCAGCTCACGGTGGCAGTCTTCAATCGTGGCATCCCCACAGAGACGATCTGTTGGGTCATACGCTGCTATTTGCTCGCATTCACCATGGCCGGATATCGTAGGTGACCTCCTACTCAAAGTCATCGTATAGACCTATTGAAGAAGTAGGTGGATTCTATGAAAAATCGTCAAGACAAAGCACTACGCGGCGACGCAAGTCAAAGTTCTGAGATCAACACGACGCTTCTATGTTGGACTCGTATGCAGACCGAGGCAGGTCAGTCTCTTGACAAGATCATTCGTCGCAAAAATCTGGAACGAGAGGGCAATGGCGGATTGTTCTTTTGGGGCGTTGGAAACCCACCCGCTCAAGCAACAAGGTCGATCGCCACTCTTAGAAACAGCATCAAAGTTGTATTCTCAAAAATGAAGTCGAAACCAAAAAAGGCCGATACAGAACCGTCCCAGACGTTTGTATGGCGACGATATATCGATATTTATGGCGTAGAACGAATACTACCTGAGGCCACTCTGGTTACAAGTCGCGGCAGTCAACATGGGAAACCTAAGAGGGCACATTATGCTCTTATGTGTCATTCTGAGAGTTCTTTGCGACTGGTTGCAGGAAAACCATTTGTTCCTTCCAATTATCGGAATTTCACGCCGACTGCTGGCCAGGTTGGGAACAGTCAGGTAACAGCGCTTCTTCAAATGGTTGCAAATGGAACTGAACCCGAGGGCTACTATGAGGACATGACCGCAAATTTAACCGGAAGTTTCTGGGTTAAGCTCTGTGATCCAAGACGCCTTGATCAAGATGAAATTGACGAGTGTAATTTGTTCGACTCTGACTGTTTGAATAATTGGTCAGAGCTAGTCACCCGGTTGCGCCAAGGCCCCACCGTGGACTTCTCTCAAAACGATGGTCAAAAAACATTGGCGTTTTAGGAATTATTCCCGTTAATCGGACTAACAAAGATCAATTTTGGCACTGCGGTGGATCACGATACAAAAAAGCTCTTTCAACGCCTCAGAGATTCCGGGCTTAGTGATGCCGCTATCAAGGCGGCATGGCCAGCTTGGTGGACAGATGATGCCAATGATGATCGCTCGGCTCAAGCCGACCTGAGGTTTGCTCTCTCCCGGAGGTTAGGCGTAGCACCAGAATCTCTTCTGGGGGATCGCGTGGAGTTTGTTTGGCATGATGAAGCCCGTTTCAAGAGTCTGGGTCATGACGGAGATATCGAACGTTCAATACTCACATCTTTTGGGATATCGATTGGACGATTAATTATTCGTGCTACACCTACCAATCCGGACTTCAGAACTTTTGCTGCGTCGGAGGTGCGAGCAGCAATTCTTTCCAGTCAACCATTCGTGGACTTACCAAGCTTAATGTCTTTTTGCTGGGGTTTAGGGATTCCGGTAGTACACCTTCGTGTGTTTCCTTTAGCAGCAAAGCACATGCATGCGATGGTTGTGCATGACGGAGATCGGTTCGCAATTATGCTAGGGAAAGACGCGAAATTCCCATCGCCAGTAGCATTTACCTTGGCTCATGAGCTTGGACACATAGCACTCGGTCACTTTGCTGATGCTCCGGCGATTGTTGATATGGATGACCATGATCAGGCGGTAGATGACCCCGAAGAACAAGAAGCAGACGCGTATGCTTTGGAGCTGTTGACTGGGAGTAGCGAGCCGAATGTCACAACAAATATTGACGATTTCAGCGCGAGGAGCCTTGCAGCAGCGGTACTTGAAGCCGGGCCGCCAAGGGGGATCGAACCGGGAACACTTGCTCTTTGTCTCGCGCATCGAACAGGGAAGTGGCCCGTAGCTATGGCTTCGCTAAACCATATTTACGATCAGCAGAGAGACGTTTGGTCGTACGTGAACAGTGTTGCACTCAAACAGATGGATGATGAGCGCATTTCCTCGGATTCTTGGTCCTACTTGATGAATGTACTGCACAATGACTGAGCGAAGTCTCATCCTCCTGGACAATGACATATTATTAAAGGCAGCTGCTTACTCACTCTCGGGCTCATCGAAGCGCATCTTCGATATTGATAGACTCGACTGCCAAATCTTAAGTTCAGCTAAATATGTGCTGCCACAGGTTTTGGCGACGAAACGCACGTTTACGGAGCCGAACGCAGTAAAATCCGAAATGGAGGTGTTGCTGAGCACCTTTGTTGAACTTGAACTGACTGATGCTGAACTTGAAGCTGCTGCGGTTCTAGAACAGCTTGCCATTCGTAACAGTCTTGAACTCGATGTTGGCGAAAGCCAGCTACTGGCAGTTAGGATAACGAGGAGCCAAGGGTTTCTGCTTACCGGTGACAAACGTGCGATATCGGCAATCGAGCTTCTTTGCGATCATGTGGAGATTCCGGAAAATTTTGTGGCTTGCCTGGAGCAATTTATGGTTTCCGTTCTTCAACAGGAGAGTTTTTCGGACATACGAGCGAGTGTTTGCAGCAACGCTACAGCGGACAAGGCTGTGGCAATATGTTTTTCATGTAAGAGCCCCTGCGCAGATGAAGCCAATGTGGTCGAGGCTCTAACCAGCTACATTACGGACTTGCGAAAATCCTCAAGGAGAGTCCTTGCAGAGGGTACGAGCCTACTAGCCGTTGTTCCTTAAGAACACAGCATAGGGCTTATCCATTTCTGCCACCAAATTGATCTCCACTTCCTTGATGTCCTCCTCATTGGACAATTCGGGATGTTCCAATACTTCTAAGCAAGCCTTATCAACCTGCCCACGAATATACCTACTGCCAAGTCGACCTGCATTTGGGCCGACAGGGACACGGGTTTGGTTTAGGGACAACTTATGTTCTTCTGTTGAAAGCGACTTAAGCACCAGCGCGAAGCGTGAACCTAAGACATTAATTTCGTCCGGAATTTTCTTCCAGATTATTCCATCTGACGAATATTCTTCTGCTCTCACTTGCTCTGCAAAGTGCCGTGAGTTCATTTCCTCCATCACCAAGTGAATGGGCTTGTCTTGTTGTTCAAAAATGTCCGCGAACGGTTGGACCATGGTACGTGGGTGGCAGGTGTTGCCACCATAACCCCAGAGAGAGAACCCTGCGTCATCAATTTCCTTCGACTTGCGGCTAATAATGTCTGCAAGTCCTTCTTTTGCGTGCGTACCCACTTTCATAAATAGGACGCCCGATCCGGGGCGGATAATCTTTGTCATGGCATCTTCTCCAGCAATTCATATTCATATTCATCATCGTGAGCGCGGCCATAGTCGACCCGTTTTCGTTCACGCACATACCTTACACAAGGAGAATTTGATCTCCCGTAGAAATTCTCCAGTCTTGTAATGTCGGTGATTGCCTCGCTCGGGCTTGTTGGGGCTTCAACACCAGGTACTGAAGTTACGATTAGGTTGCAGGACAGCAACTCCGGGTTGTCATCCAAATGATATTGGTGCAGCTTTGGCATCATCCGTGAAACGAAAAAGTTGCGGTCCGACGCATACTTTTGGACACTTGCCAGTACTTGTTTCGGCCAAGCCAATTCATCATCGTCTGCGATGACAATCATCCCATCGCCTTCATATGCAACTGCCTCTATGCCTCTTTGGACAAAAATGTTTACACTCTCGCCGTTGTTAGAGGCCCCCCAAGGCGGATTCGTGTAAAAACAGTCAAACTTCGACGTATCTGGAAAACCTTCAAGGCAGTTATAGAGCTGCGCATCTAGGTTTTCGAGGCGTTCTTTATCTGCGAACCTTTTGACGGCCTTGACTACCCGCTCGTCGAAATCAAAAACTGTGATCTTGGATGGTCCATAGTCTACTATGCCACGATGCTTTAGATACGCCACACAAACACTAATTGCGTCTCCGTCACCTATGAATGCAAGTCTCTTGCCATCGGCCCAGTTAGACACGATCTCACTCTGCAAGACCATGTCACCAGCTTTCATATGGATTTGATCAAATTCTCGTAGAGGTCGTGGGCGGTTCTGAATGACATCTGAAATGGCATTTATGGCTTCTCTCAAATCTACCTGGGTTCTCAAAATATCACCTCACAAAATATGTAATTTCAACCTATGCAAGATTCCACCGCTTCGCCAGTATCTGTGTGATTGTTTTGCGTGAAATCGGCCAAGTACCCATTCTTTCAGCCAGCGCAAAAACTCTGGGACCATCTCGGCTGTGAGAACTCCCCAAAAAGATCACTGAATCGTGCTGGGAAATGTAGCATCTCAACTACCTTAGTTTCATACTTGGTACAGTCTGGTTCAGCTATTAGAAATTCCGTAAGTCTGCAGATCTCCGCGCGGAGTTCAGATTTTACTTTGTCTTAGCCGGAGCAAAGAATCGCATCCGCAGCGAATGACTGGATACCGCCATCCTTCCCGATGCTGCGTAGGCGAAGCCAAGGATCATGCACTTGCAGCGAGCGGCAGAATGGTCCCGCATTGTGTCGGTCAGCGACGCAACCTTGGAGGTTGGCCTAGGTCAGAAACGCTTGACGTTTGGGTTGAGATTGTCGGACGAGATGGCCGCAAGGGTTCAGTAAACCGCATCGCATCGAGGCAAAACAGCAACTACGCCGGCGAGCAACTGAGGCATGATCTGTGGCTGACAAAATGCAGGACGTCCAGCCAGAAACCCAAGTAAGGCGATGGAAGCGTGCGGCGTGAGGGACAGCCAACACATTAGTCTCCGCGGTGGTAAAGTGATCGTCAAGTATCGGCTATCAGTTCCGAAACGATCAAGCCGGTGATGCTCGCATAGACCATTGAACCGTCTGGTTGTTCGGTGCGGGCAAGAGATTTGGCTATGTCCTGCGGGCGCAGCCCATGCTGCATTAGAAGAGACAGCATGACACAAGCGTCCTGTATTTGAAACTCGAGCTGCGACCCAGATTTAAATCCGGCGGAATAAAACACCTCGCGCGGTCGATCTGGCTCATCAGGATCAAAACCGACAGACAGGTGCATGGTATGGCCGTCCGGCGTTTGGACGCGGCGTGTTTCGGTGAGACGGCGCGTCGGCAAGACATGCCGGGGATCTGGCGTTTTCTTGTAATCGGACATGGCAACCTTCAGTGTTCATGGGGAGATTGGAAAAGCAACGGTTTGATCAAAGCGGATACTTGTAACAGCGCCCTATTTAGGTCAGTAACATTGACTTAGTTAACATAATAGGCATTACAGGTTTTTCACTCGCCGCCTCCCCAACTTTTGCTGTCGTTCAAAAAGCGTTCGTATCTCTGTGCCGTAAACTGCATTTCCTCCCAGATGCGGGCGCGCTCTGCGTCAAGGCAGGCAGTGTATAGCGAGGCATCACGGAAATACTGGGTAAACTCGGCCTTGAACTCTTCTCGGAAATCTTTTGCCAACTCGATGGTCGTCAACTCCGGCGCAACCGGTGGATCACACCATTGGGCGGAAACAACATCTGGCCCAGAAATAGCCAGCGCGGCGATGATGACACCAAGGCGGTTCATGGTCTGATTATCCCGTCTTTGACGGCCTGACCATGAACCGCCAGTCTAGCTGCATATCGGCCCGCGCCGTAGGTCTTCTGGATTGCAGTAATACGTTCGTCATAGGCGTCCTTCCCGATAATTTTTTGCAGGTTGATTTCGTGAAAATCCTTGTTGGAAAAGGGCGCAGGTCGCGCCATGAGGATCACCGGATCGGCGCAAGCCGGGGCTGGTGCCGCCTGTTTCGGCGGCGCTTTCGCAGCCGACTGAAACTTGGGTTTCGCCTTGCGCACAAAGGCGACCAGCCAAGACAGCGGTGTGTGGGCGTGGCTGTTTCGGCAGTTCAGCATTTGGAATCCAGCCCACAAGAACTGCGTATCCATTGCTTCGGCTTCCGTGCCTTTCTTTGCCCTGTCAATCACGGCGGCAAACGGCGTCTGGTAAACCGACCCTACCCCTTCGGATATCTGAATGGACGAAGGCGTATCATTATTACTTCTTGTTTTCGTATATAGAGAAGGCGGCACTGTGGTGCCGGTTACACGGTTTTCCGGTGAGGGCTGGGCGGTTCCATAGGAGCCGGATCGGCGGATGCCGGCATGTCTGCGGTCGCGTCATAGACCTTGGAAAACGTGAACAGATGCCGGTCATGGTGGCGGCGCTGGATGGTGAGCCCGAACAGGCGTGCCAGCTCGTCCAGGGCCGCGCGGATGGCGCGTTCACTCAAAGCTGTCACGATCTGCAACTCCTTCATCGTGAAGGCCGCAAAGCCCCTGGGTGCGCCTCTGAAAACGCCGTCATAGCTAATGTAGCCCGCCAGGGCATTGGCGGTCCTAAGAGCGGCCCCCGTCATGGGGGTCCGCGCGAAAAGGCGCATGAAATCCCCGCTATGGGGTATCGCCGATGTGGTCACTATGTGGTCCTCGCTTGTGGGACGCGAGACGGTGAGCAGACAATTCTCCTGTGTTCGCACAGGTGCGTTATTGCTTGCTCGTTATGGCGGGAGAGGTTAGAATAGGACCTGAAGTTAGGGCGGTCATGGGACGCTACATCCCGCTGTTCTTACCCCCCCGCAGGTTACCGCCTCGCGGGGGGTTTTAGGTCTTCTGGATGAAACTGCTCCTCTCTTTTTTAGTCTGATTGTCGGTTAGAAACTGCACGCAATGGGTTGATGGCTGCCGCAATCACTGTGCGCGCCAAGACTCTGGGCGGCAGGGTTAGTAGCTGACCCACTCAAAGCCATATTGACCTTCGTAGTCCTTCCATTCGAGACCAACGCCGCGTCGGCGTGCGTGTCTTGTGCAGGCGCGTGAGGGAATGACGAAACGCGGCGCTTGGCCAGGACCAGTGCGCGCCCAGGAAAAACTGCCCTGAGTGCCATACGTACCAAGCCGGATGCTGTAACTCTCTTCGCAGCGCGCATCGCGGCCCGACGTTTTGGTATGGCTGTAGTGTTCAACGTGCCAAACACGAATGGATCGCACGAAATCATAGATGGGGTCGGATATATCCACATCAGCAATATCGGTGCCGGACAAGACCTGACCGGCGATCAGCTGAAAAATGGACGTTTCTTTTGACGGCAAATCACGGCTGTTCGTCACGGCTGGTAGGATCGTAGGCAACGGCGTCTGGACTGGCTGTGGAGATCGGGCGGCAAAGCTTGCGTTGAAAAGTCGCTCCATCGGGCTGTTCGGATCAGTGAGAGATGAGGCGTTCATCGGGCAACGCCATATCTGGAGAGGCGGCTCTATCGGCCAGGGCGTGATCCGTCGAATGAACGTGGTATAAGCGAGCCCACATTCTGGAGATTTCGGCCAGCCGCCGGCCAGGCAGAGCAAGATCGCGCAGTCGATCGGATAGGCCTGTGCTTGCGCTGTAGATGGCGCTGCAACGATCGTCGTTGCGACAGCGACAGCAGCGCATGCAGTCGATCTCAGGAACGTCAGCATTATGGCCTCCTCGATGCGCAATCTTATAATTATCATCGCAAGTCTATAAGATCACATATCCGAAAATCCACTGCCTTGGCAACGCCCCTTTTTCCACGGGTCAGGTTTTGGACAGCGCTTTGGCGCTCGAAAAATGTCCAGCGTCGGGTGAAAAACGGACTTCGGGCGCGTTTGCGCGACCTGTAGACCGCCTAAACATCTTCAATTCCATGGCTTTAGACCGTATCAATGGCGCGATTGTAGGCAATGCACAATCCGCAACTTTGTAGGTTGTGCAACATGAGTATAAAGTTGTAGGATCAGGGTGCCCGAGAAGGGTGCCCGGTCCTGTCGATGGAGAGGACCGCTGGCGTGAGGACAGATCTGGAAAAAGAAGCGCCGAATGTGGTTACAGAACCCGGATTCCGCCAATTCCTGGCGAAAGGTTATCAAGCGGAAGTCGTGTGCCAGGTCGAAGCATACCGCAAAGCGTCGGTTTGGTACGGCGAGTGGATTGTTCGCGTCGTCAATGACGAGCAAACATTCGAGAAAGTGCTTGTCACGACGCCGCGACGGCTTGGCGACGCCGACGAGGTCAAAGTCCGGGTCTTCAAGACAATCAACGGCTTGTCGTCTTTCATGCATGCCATGGGATTTGCGCATTTGGATGTTCCTTTCCGACAGGGGGGTCGATCAGTTCAGGCAATCCCTGGCGAAACTGTGGATTCACAGGGCAGCTAGCGCCCTCTCAAATTTTAGGACAATCAATAGCCGTCTTGTTGGCGGTGCAGTCCTTGCCGGGCTTCTTTCGATCGGTCCTGCGTTCGCTCAAAATGACTGGGGCGGGATCGGTGACGGCTGGACCAGCCTGAACCCGAAAAAAATTCCGGAAGCTGCCCGCCGAACGACCGCGAAAGCGTCCTCGGAAGGTCAGGTTCTCCCGGTGGCCCTCACCCTTTCCACCAAAGGCAACGCGGATAATCGGGCTTTGACGCGCACTGTCGCCTCCCGTTACGCGGCGCATCCTGATGTCAGCAGGGCGGGCATCGATCCCCGCGAGTTCGTCATTTTCTTTGAGGAAATGATCCTGACGGAAAGCAACTACAACGACCGGGCCTTGAGCAGTGCCGGGGCCATTGGTCTTGCGCAACTCATGCCGGGAACGGCGAAGTTGCTTGGCGTCGATCCCCACAACCGAATGGATAATCTCGACGGTGGCGCGCGGTATCTTATCGCGCAGATCAATGAGTTCAAAACGCTCTCGCTGGCCGTGGCGGCATATAACGCCGGTCCCGGAGCCGTGCGAAGCCACGGTGGTGTTCCGCCTTATCGGGAAACCGAACGGCATGTTGCCAAGGTCATGTCCAACTATGAGCGCCGCTGGCGGCTCATTTCTTCAAAGGAGTAAATGACGTGAATACCAAGATTTACCAGACAGGTGCGATTGCCGCGGTTGCCCTGCTGCTGATCGCCTATGGGCAAGACGCCATGGCGAAGGACATTGATTTCGGCAAGGCCGAGGACACGGGAAACCAGATCATCGGTTTCCTGCGCGGCCCTCTGGCGACCATCATCTTCGTTCTGGCGTTCGCTGTAACAGGCTTTCTCGCGGCCATGAACCGGATCAGTTGGGTTTGGGTCGGCGGCGTCATTCTCGGTGCGGTGCTGGTGTTCGGGGGCCCAGCCTTTGTCGACAGCCTTCGCTCTATCCTCGCCTGAAATGGAAGAAACTGTCGTCATAAGAGGACTGACGCGGCAAGCCAAGATGGCTGGCCTGCCGCTCCCCTACTTCATGGCGGTGGTTGCTCTGACTGTACTGCCCTTCATGATTACGAAGTCGCTGCCTTGGCTCCTGACATTCGGCATCTGGTATTTTGGCGCACGCTCTACCACCGCCGTCAATCCGAACGGACATCGCATTGTTTCCACGCGGTTGCGGCATCTACCCCAGACCTTCGGGCGCAAGCCGGTGCGTTTCCAACGATCAACCAAAGGCCGTGTCACGGATGTATGAGCTATTTCGCAAAATGCCTTACGGCGTGGAATATGATGATACCACAATGATTTTGCGAGATGGGTCGGTGTGCGCCGCGTTCGAGGTCGGCGGCATAGACGCCGACACATCGGACGGTGCCGACGTTCTGGATTTGCGCGCCCGTGTTTCGCAAATTCTCAATGGTCTCGATGAAGGGTTCAGCTTCTTCATTCACCGCTTTAGCCGCGATGTTCAAATCAGTGGCTATACCAAGCCGAAACAGTGCTTTGCTCGTGCCGTCGACGATGCCTGGTTCGCAGGCCTGAACGCCAGTGGGCCGAAAGAGGCTGTGATCGTGCTGACGGTTGTGCGGTCGAACAATAATACGGTGCGTGTGCCGCTTCTGGGAGAGGCGCTCAGGAAAGTCGGCCATAAAAATCTCGCAGAAATCACGGCTTCGCTCCATGAAATGACTTCGGTGTTTTCTGACGCCCTGAACGTGACGCTGACGCCCCTGACAATCTCTGACGGGGCGTTCGGCTCGGCAATGGCGGTCATGAACCTCCAACCCTATCAGGCCCTTCGGCGCGGCCTTATGACCTTGGTGGCGCAAGATGTAAGCGACGTGTCGCTGCAATTCGGCGCAGATGGTGTGATCGAATTAAACGATGGCGAGGCTCTGGGCGCGGTTATCAGCGTCAAGGAAAACCCGACTTCCACGACGCCCGGCGCCATCGATGCGCTCGGTGCGCTTGATGATGTGGTTGTTGTTCAAAGCTACGCCCCCATCCACCGCGACGACATTGTTGAACAGGCCCGCACCCGTATCTTGCAGATGCAGGCCAGTGGCGACCTGGCCCAACGGGTAGAAAACCAGTTGGTCGAGACGGTCGATCGCATCGAGTCGGGGGAACTCGGTGTTGGCGAGTATTGTCTGAAAGTTCTCGTGCGGGCAGAGACCAGAAAAGAGCTGGATGTCCGTATTTCTGATGTGATGAGCATGTGCCAGCGCGCCGGATTTCGCATGCTGCGCGACCGCGCTGCAACAGCCACGGAACTGCTTTCGTGCCATCCTGGCAACGGCCATATGACGTCGCGCTCGTCCTATGTGACGTCGGAAACTTTTGCCGATCTGGCAAGCCTGCACGGCTCTGATATTGGGGCAGGAGTCGGCAACGTACCATGGCGTGAACCCATCACTGTTTTGGAAACGGAGCGCGGGACGCCCTACCGCTTCAACTTGCATCCGCGTGGTAAACCTGACGCTGAGCCGACGAACGGTCACACGCTCGTTCTGGGACCATCCAATAGTGGCAAGACGACAACCACCCTGTTCCTCGCAGCGCAAGCCCTGCGACACGGCGGCAGGTTGATTGCGCTCGACAAGGACCGCGCGATGGAGATGCCGATCCGCGCGATGGGCGGTACCTATGCGGCTGTAAAAGTCGGCGAACCTACGGGGTTGAACCCGCTGTTGACGGAAACCGGCACGCGTGGCGAAGCGTGGCTGGTGAACTGGCTTTCAGCCTTGCTGGAAACGACAGGCAAGTCCCTCACGCCGATGCAAAGCCAAGCCCTTAAAGGGGCGATCCGGCAGAATGCATCAGCGCCCGACCGCCTCAAGACCTTCTCACAATTTGTCTCGCTGATAGGGGATGCGGACGACGACAAGGATCTTGCGTTGCGGGTTCGCGAATGGGGGCCTGACGGGCGCTATTCCTGGGTCTTTGGTGACAGCGATGAGGTGTTGGTCAACTTCGCAACGAACGACGTGACCGCTCTTGACATGACGGAGGTGTTGGGCGCTGGAACCGAACGGACGGCCATTCTGGCGTATCTCTTTCGGGCCTTGGAAATGGTTATGGAAGAAAAACGCCCGATGGTGCTGGTTGTGGATGAGGCGTGGCAGGTTCTCGATGATCCATACTTTGCCGAGGAAATGAAAAAATGGCTCGTCACGGCACGAAAAATGAATGTTGTCGTGGTCATGCTGACACAGTTTCCGTCGCAGATTGAACAGTCGGCGGCGAAGTCGATCCTCGAAGGTTTACCGAACCAGTTGATCTTTCCTAATTCCCGCGCGGAACCTTCCAACTATAGCAGCATGGCAATGACGGATGGCGAGCTGTCCTTCATTCTGGGCAAGGCGTCACAAGGGCGCAAAGCCCTGCACCGGACAGAAATGGGATCGACCATTCTCGATGTTGACCTGAGCCGTCTCGGGCCGCTGCTGACTGTTTTGGGTGGCGGGTCTTCGGGCCTTGCCAGGTTTGGTGACGACTATCGCAACCGGCCTGACTTCTGGCGCGGCCGGGATGACGGACTTGCACAGAACAAGACACCCGAAAGGACAGCACATGAGTAAGGCAAGATTGGTCCTGATGGCTTTGGCCAGTTTAAGCGCTTGCGCGGACTATCAAGGCCGGAAAACCAACTGCTGGTCGCCTGGGCCAACGACGTCTGGGTCCATGTCGTTCGTGCAATCCGAACCGGGTGCTGTGAGCTGCACCGACTGGATTGTGATCAGTGAGTAAGTTGGGCAAATTTCTGCTCCCTGTCGCGTTCGCGTTATCTACCTCTACGCCCGCAGCGCAGGGTGTGCCGGAAGTGGATGTGTCGGCTGTTGCGCGCCTGAAACAGCTTCTCTCTGGTACCCAGGCGAAACACGCAGAAGTGGTGCAGACCAATGAGGAACTGGAAAACCAACTAGGATCACGGGCGGACCAGATTTTGGCGCTGCAAGATACGATCAACATGCTGCGCGGCTCAACGGGCATGACAACTGACCTTGAAGGTCTGGATGGAATGGTTGCGGGTGCGGTCTATTCGATTGACGACAACAGCCCGTATGCGTCCCGGCTCTTTGGCGATACGCGCGAGACAATCGAGCTGATGATTGCCGAAACGGCGGTGAAGCATGGCAGCAACCCTGCCCTGGCTGCAATCGGTGTCAATCCGGCAGAGTTCAGGAGCTGGTTCCAGGCGCTCATCAAACAGGAAAGTCGGTTCCAGATCGGCGCCCGATCGCCAAAAGCGGCGTTTGGATTGACGCAGATTATTCCCGACACCGCCAAGGACCTTGGTATCTATCCTGCCTACTACGAAGACCCTCGGTTACAGTTGGATGGCGGGGCTCGATACCTGGTGCAACAGGTCAAGCGGTTCAAGAGCATGCCCATTGCTCTGGCGGCATACAACGCCGGTCCCGGTGCGGTGATGAAATACAATGGCATCCCGCCTTATCCTGAAACGCAGGACTATGTTGTTCGGGTCACGGGCTACTACAATGAGTATGCCTCCCGGATGAGCGGTGCGGCCCAGGTTGGGACGCTGGCGCCGGAAGATATTGCGCTTGCGGAAATGTCGAACATTTCGGACGCGGCCATATCCTATGCCGGACACAGCCAGGAAATTCTCATTCAATCGCTGTCGCGGTTGCAGGAGATACTGAAAAAAATATCAGCATCAGCGTCAACCAAAGAAGCGATGGATCTCAACACCTACGCCAAGGCGGAAGTCGCTCGTATGAGCGCCGTTCTGACGCGCCTCATGGCGGCGAAGCGCCGTGCGGAGTGGGTGCAATACAGCTCGATTTATGCGGCATACGCGCGCGATCAGAAATTCATGGAAGGACTGACACAATGAAGACGTTTCTCGCGACATCTGCATTGATCCTGGCCGTAACCGGTGGCTCTGCCGCTGCCCAGGGTGTTCCCACAATCGACGTATCGTCCATCGTTCAACTCAAGCAGATGTTGACAGAAGCTCAGTTGCAGCTCGACGAGGCCATCAAGCAGAATCTCAAGCTGGACGATCAAACGCTCAAGATGATCGAGCAAATCAAGCTGATGGAAAATCAGATTGCTGCCCTGCGTGATAGCTACGATCAAGTAAAGATGCTGTTGAGCGGTGAATGGATCAAAGACCTGATACCGGAAATTCCCGATCTCCGGGCCACGGTGGCGGATGCGTTGCGTGGCCAGTGGGATGCTGTCGGCACCGATGGGAAAATCGGGGATACCAAAACCAGTACGATTGTCGAAAAGATTTTCACAAGCGTTGGAACAACGACAGAACAAATGGCGGCGCTTGCAAACAGCACCGAACCGGCAAAGGCTCGGATCGGCGCGCAAGGGAATACCGGCGCCATGATGGGTGTCGCGGCAGAAGCCTCGCAGGCAGCGGCCAGCAAAAGCCTCGACCGCATTACGAAATTGACGGGCAATATACCGGACACGAAGGGCATGAAGGCCGCCATCGACCTGAACACCCGTATGACAGCGGAAATGGGTGTGGCACTGGCGAACATCTGGCAGCTCGAAGCGGCCCAGACGATTGGTCTCGGCCAGGCTGGCGTCATGTCAGCGGCCACTCTCGCCGAAGAACAGAAATATCTCGATCTCATGTCCACCGACACTGCCGATTAGAAAGGAACCGAACCATGAAACACCTTCTTTTGACCAGCGTAACCATTGCCGCTCTGACCGCCCCTGCCCTGGCGCAAAGCAACCAGTCAGTCATTCGCGACGGAGAGCGTCACCTGACGCCGAAAGACAAAAGCACACAGAATGAATACGCAAATTTGATCCAGAACCGGGCTATTGAAATGGGCTTTTTTAGTTGGTCGGTGCCACAGAAAAGCGAGGGGGCGGATCACGCTAACCGTCCTCGTCAGGTGTCGGATTGCAATGGCCACGTCGCCGAATACCGCCCGGCGCACGACTTTTCCTCGAGCGACGATTGGCGACAATCCAATATCGGTATCTCCAAGGCGTTCATTTACGAGTGGATGGCCTATGGCAATGCCATTGAAGCACAAGACTGCACTTGCGCGACCCTGACTGCCGATTGGGGGATCGCCGTTTCGAGTTTCGAGGCGTTGGTAAAAGGCGTCGACAACTTTCGACTCTACACCGCCGTCCCTCACCGGATGCGGAACGGAATCAAGCGCGACTATGACCAGATGTGCGACATTCGCATGACGATCGACTGAGGCGCTTTGAATGGCAATCGTCGCGGACATTATGGGCTTTATTGACAGTGCTGTAAGTGGCGCTGCGCAGGGCACGTTCGTTGCCGTGGCTTCCAATTTTGGTGGCATGATTACCATTGTTGCGACGCTTGCCTTCGGTGTTTTCGGTCTGGCGGTGAGCCTGGGTGTATTTGCGGTACGGACAGGCGATCTGACGCAACTGGTTCTTCGGATCATCCTTATTTTTACTTTCGGCCTGTCATGGACCAATTTTGAAGTGATCTATGACGCTCTGACGAACACCGGCGATGCGCTCGTCACGGCGCTGTTTTCCGTCGCAAACGGAAGCGGAGCAGCATCTTCTGTCGCTCTAGCGGAAGGTTTTGCCGATCAAGCACAGGAAACAGCGGCGTCAGTGATTAAGGCCGAAAGCGCTATCGCTCGCGGATTTCTTGGCGCGATCATGTATCTGATGCTGGCGGGCCTTCAAGCGGCTTACATTCTGGTTGCCGGATTTGCAAAAATCATGATTGGTATTCTGATCGGGCTTGCGCCGTTCGCTATCGCCGCCACCTGCCTCAACCGAACGCAGTTTCTCTTTGAAGCGTGGGTTTCGTCGCTTGTCGGATACTTTATGTACCCGGTCGCTGCCGCTGGCGTGATGGGGTTCATTGCCTCCGTCGCAACGCGCGCTTTCGACACAAGCTCGAACACAACCTTGATCGGGATTACTGGCGTCGTGGTCATTATTATCGTCGGCATCTATGCGCTCCTGACCATTCCGCAGATTGCGTCCAACATCACAGGTCAGCTCAATCTCGGAGGCATCGCCCCGCAAGCCCTCAGCATCGTGGGTCGTCCAATGGTCAAAGCCGGTGAAATCTCCAAAGGCGCTGGCCGACAGGTTTTGAGCGGCGCGTCCACGGGTGGCGAGACAGCTCAACGCGCAGCCCAAACGCGTCGGTTCGGATCGGCCCTGGATATGAAGCTGGCGAGCGCCGGTGCGCGTCTGTCGGATAACGCCGCGGGGCGCTACGTCCAGCGAAGGCGCGACGTGCAGTTCGCGCGAGAGTCAAACGAGCGCCATCGGGCGAAGGCCAAGACGTAAACGCAAATTCAATTCCGTATGTGGGAGAACAGCATGGCACGCCTGACTGCTGAACAGAGAAGGATTCTCAAACCGACGCTTGCAAAGGTTGAGGCGAACGATCGTGCCGAAGTGGAAAAGGCTGTCGCTGCCGCAAGCGAAGCAGGCGGAAGCTACTTCATAGCCGAGACGGTTTTAGGGCTGCACCAGCGCGAAAAGCGGGCGTGGTTAGTGGCCGTGATCGGGCTTGTGGCGGGCCTGTCAGGTGTTGGCGTCGGCGCCTATGGCCTGGCGAAGAACCAGACAGAAGCCTACCTCGCAATCGTTGATCGGGACACCGGCATCGCGGAGCGCGCTGTATCGGTCCAACGGGCCTCCGTCGATCAACAGAGGGCGGTCGTGGAAAGCCTGATCTATGGCTATGTGCGTGATCGTGAAACCTACGATGTGGACGACAACGAATATCGTATCTTGTCGGTGTTCAAACGCTCGTCCCTCAATGTGCGCCGTCCGCTTGAAGAGAAGTGGACGCCCGGACACAGCAACTACCCACCGGAACTCTATGGCACCGATGGTAAGGTTGAGGTGTCCATTACCAATGTGGTGATGATCGACGACGATACCGCACAAGTGCGCTTTTCCAAGACATTACGGCGTCCGAACGCGCCCACACAACAAGGCGATTTCGTCGCTACTGTCACCTTTGTTTTCAACCCCTCAACGGTCGATAACAACCTTCTGCTTTGGCAGAACCCATTTGGGTTTCAGGTCGTGGGCTACCGTGTTGCATCGGAAGGAAAGACCGAATGAAAACGTTTGCGTGTGCCGCGCTTCTGGCAAGTCTGGCCGCTCCCGCCCTCTCCGAAGCAACACCAAAAGCGATGCGCGTGGACGCGCGCAGCGCCACGGCGGTCTATCAGAAAGGTCAGGTGTACAAGATCAACACGCGGCTCAAGCGTGTGACGCTTATAACCCTTGCCGAAGGCGAACGGTTCCTAGACTTCAAGGCCGGTGACACCGAGAGTTTCGTGTTTGCAGACACGGATGGCGGAAACGCCATATTGGTCAAACCGGTGATTGCCGGTGCAGTGACCAACGGCGTGATCGTGACCAATCGGCGTTTCTATCTGGTCGAACTGCATGAGAGCGCCAATCGCCGCCCTCATTACGCGGTCAATTTTTCCGCCCCGTCAGGTGGCGGTGGCAGCGCGTCGAAAACCCGCGTGCCTGCTGGACTGCCGAAAACCTATGCCATCACTGCAAAATCAAAGGGGGCGGAAATAGCGCCAATTCGAGTGTGGGACGATGGCCAGCGGACATATTTTCAATTTGGAACGGATGCGCCGACGCCCAGCATCTACCGCGCCGATGCCCAGGGCAGGGAATACATCGTCAACGGCAGGACCGATGGCACCAGATCGACGGTCGGGCGGCGGTCGGATCGCTGGGTAATCCGCTATGGCGATCAGTATATCTGCATCCAGAGTGGAGACGTGTAAAATGGCTGACCAAATGGAAAACCGCACCGCCCGTCTCAAAGGTGGCAGGAAGGCCCCAAATACTGCCGTCCTGGCTGCAGTTGCCTTGGTCACTGGCCTCGCCGCAGGTGGAGCTGGTGTCGCATACTGGATAAAACAGGATCGAGGCCCAATGGGGCCAATCCTGGACACGTCAGAGTCTCGCGAGTTTCCGCGTGATACCAATGGCGGTTTGAGTCCGGTCATCTCGCCGGGCTTCCCGCCCACAGAGCAAGGCCCAAGTGAAGCTGAACAGGCGCTGCGGTCACGGGTGGCCGAACTCGAACGGATCCTTAAAGAAGCTCGAGACCAAACCCCGTCTGCGCCGATCGTCGATACAGTACGGCTTGAACAGCTACAGGCACAACTTGATGGCCTGACGCGCGACATGGAAAGCCGGGAAGCTGAAATGTCGTCGCTCACCGGCGAGCGGGATCAGCTGCGGCGCGACGTTCGACGACAGCAGTCGGAACTGGAAGGGATGGAAATGCGGCTGCAACTGGCCGACACCGCCTCGCTCAAAGAACAACGGCTGGCCGAAGAACAGGAACAGCGCAGACAGGAACTCGAACGTCGCCGCGCAGAAGCACAGGCAATTTCAGAGGCGCAGATCAACAGTCCTATTGATGGCCTCTCCGGTGGCTCGGCAGATGGCGATGAACGTGAATACAAGGGCGACGAAGCGTTCGTTCGCAGCGGTTCCAAAAGCATCACGGCGACACAATCACGAGTGATCGGTGCACCCTCCAACACGGTCATGCAAGGCACCGTGATCGAAGCCACGCTGACGACAGGCATCAACTCGGAACTATCAGGCACGATCTCCAGCACCGTTTCGCATGACATTTGGTCCTTCGACATGCACCAGGTCTTGATCCCACGTGGCTCACAAATGTTTGGGCGCTACTCCAACGGGGTATCTCTCGGGCAACGCCGCGTTCTGGTCGCATGGGACAGGATTGTGACGCCCGATGGACAGGTGGTTGATCTGGATGCTTACGGATCGGATCGTCTGGGCCGTTCTGGTCTGACGGGCAACGTCAACACGCGCTTTGGTCAGCGGTTCGGTGCGGCCGCCCTCATTTCGGTGTTCGCAGCACTTCCCGCAATCGCATCCGCCAACACCGATAGTGAAGAGACGCAAGTGGTCATAGACAATGTTGGCGGTGCCGCAGCCGACACCGCGAGCGAGGTGGTGGCAGAATACCTGACCCTTGGCCCGATCATCACCGTCGATCATGGCGACATAATCATGGTGATGGTTACGAGCGACCTGGAATTGTTCTGATATGGCCGGATACCTTTCGCAATACCTCACGGCGTTTGATCCTCTTTTCGAGGATCAAACTGTGATCGAGATTGTCGTGAATGGCGATGGGCATTGTTTTGTCGAGCGACAAGGGATCGCCCGGATGGTTCGCGCCGAAGAACAAGACATAGACCCGATGGCGGCGGCGGATATAGCTGGTATGGCCGCAAACGACAGCAATACAAAGCTGACGGCGACTGCTCCACTGCTGTCCACCGCGATTGAGCATGTTGGCTTGATGCTCCGGATTCAGGCCGTGATTGCGCCCGCCTCAGCCAATGGCACGGTCCTGTCTTTCCGCGTGTTTCGGCCCGGCCATACCGGCGAGCCAAAGACGTTTGGCTTTCTGCGCAGCGATGTGATGCAGTCCCAAGATGAAGAACGGGTCCAGAAGCTGCGCGGGCTACAGAGTATCGCAGGCAGCGGCAGTGTTGACGATTTCCTGACAGAAGTTCTGCGGCTGGAATTGAACGTTGTGATTTCCGGCGGAACATCCACCGGAAAAACGGAACTCGGACGGCGGATGCTGTGGCTCATCGAAGACCATGAACGCCTGATCACAATTGAGGATTCGTCGGAGCTGCGTCCGCGCCAATCAAACGTTGTAAGCCTGATCGCGGAACGCTCAGAGGATAGCCCGCGGTCTGCGGAAAAACTGCTGCAAGCGACCCTGCGCCTACGCCCGGATCGGATTATTGTGGGCGAGCTGCGGGGGCCGGAAGCCGCAACATTTATCGAAGCGATCAACACCGGCCACGGCGGTTCCTTCACGACGCTTCACGCTCAAACCGCGCGCAAGTCGATGGACCGGTTGGCGCTCATGATAATGGGAACAGGGACACAGCTTCGATACGCAGAAGTCATGCGGTATCTTCGATCGACCATCGATGTTGTGATACAGGCCGGTCGGATCGGAAACGAGCGCGGCATTGTCGAGGTTTACATGCCCCCGCTCGATCTGGAAAACGAGGAACCGTAAGGAGTCGTGTAGGGCTCGGGGTGAATTGTTTCATCTGGTCGAAAGCACTTTGGATTTTGCCCCTACCGTTTGCGTCGCGTCAACCTGCCAGAACCGGGGCCATTAACCCAGCGGTATTGCGCCAAGGCCTAGATTGAAGTCATATGTGCATGACAGGGGGAAGACTGAACATGCAGAATATCAGTCAGCGCAGTCAGCCATGAACAAGTTGGCCTTAAGCAACGACCATTTTGGCATCAGTGCCATTTCACCAATGCGCGAGATGGGCGCATATGAAGCACTCTGGGCCACACAGGGGATGACGTGGAAGCGGATGGCGGACAAGTTTCGTGCAGATGAAGCAGCATTGCCATCTGACTTTGTGGAACCCGGTGACGCTGATGACATGGCACGGCGCGTCATGGCCCACCTAAAGAACGCCGGGGTTCACCGCTTTGGTGTTCGCATCCATCATGCTGGTGATTATCCACAGAAGTTGCGGGACGCGCGCAACCCGGTCGAAATGCTTTACTATCAAGGCAGTTGGGAACTGTCGGAAATGCGGGGGCTATGCATTGTAGGCAGTCGCAAGGCCTCTGATGATGGCAAGGCTAGAGCCGGACGTTTAGCGCGTGAACTGGTCAAGCGTAACTTTGCTGTGGTGTCCGGGCTGGCTACTGGGATTGACAGCGCCGCCCACACAGCCGCGTTGGAAGCTGGTGGCACCACAATTGCAGTGATAGGCACGCCATTGGGTGAAAGCTACCCCAAGGAAAACACAGACCTTCAACACCACATCGCGGAAGAACACCTGTTGATTTCGCAGGTTCCAGTCATCCGGTATTCAGAAGAACCTTTCCGCAATAAGCGCAATTATTTCCCAGAACGGAACGCAACTATGTCAGCCCTGACAGAAGGAACGATCATTGTGGAAGCCGGCGACACATCGGGCACATTGACCCAAGCGCGCGCGGCGATGCAGCAAGGGCGTAAACTGTTCATTTTGGAAAGCTGTTTCCACAACAAAGATATTTCATGGCCTGCATATTACGCAGAACGGGGCGCGATTCGTGTTCGCAACCCGGAAGACATTTGGGACGCACTTGGCTAATCTGCCTGTCCGCTTCACCCAAATTGATGAAACCAACCGTGGCGACCATCCGCATTTTCGGGATGGCGACCAATGGGCGTTCCTATTTGAAAAAACGTCCGGGCGTGATTTCAGCTTTAGCGAAACCAACAATCTGATTTCCAACCTGAAAAAGCCTGTGAACGCTTCTCAAGCGCAGTTGAACTATAAGGCCGGGGCAATCCGCAGGTGTGCTGCCTCATTGCGCCAAGCGATCAATGATGAATGGCTTGACGGTGGCACCCTTGTCCCCATTCCGCCATCAAAGGTACTTTCTGACCCGCTTTATGACAATCGCATGGAACAAATCTGCAACTTGATTAGACCGAACAATGTAGATGTGCGGAATTTGGTTGTGCAAAACCAATCCATGATAGCAAGCCATGAACGTCCGCCGGGAACTCGCATCACCATTGATGAACTGGTGGCGTCCTACTCGATTGATGAAAGCTTGGCAGAGCCCCACCCCAGTGCCATCGCCGTGGTGGATGACATGCTAACTGCCGGGACGCATTACCGCTCAATGCACACTGTATTGTCCCAGCGGTTTCCACAGGCTTATATTTGCGGGTTGTTCATTGCCCGCCGCGTCTTCCCAGATGAAGATGAATTTTAGGCTCCCTAATTGGACAGCCCAATCGAGCTTCCCTCGGACAACGGAGCCGTCGGATGGACGCATATCCTACTCACGGGCGATTTCAGGTGGTGAAAGCCATGATCAAAACGGACGATACGATTCCGCCCACAGCCGGAGTCGACCCCAGTCATGCCGCTCAGGCAGCTTCTGTCCCGTGCTTGCGTTCAAGCTGCTCCTTGGCCTCTGTAGCGGACTCGGCATAAGCGGCATGTGCGTCGGGACTCATCTTGCCGCTCTTTTTCCTTTTGATGGGTTGTTTGGACCGTTTGTGGATTGGCGCCGTCGTTGCGGCTTTGCGGTCTACCGTCATTCCGGAGATTGCTTCCTCCGTCGCCGCGTCCTCTTCTCCCTTCGCAACACTCGCCACTTCTCTTACCTCTTTCATGGTCATTGATTTTGCGGCTTGATCGACGGTCGGGTAGGGATAATCGTGACCCTCTTGAGCCTTATGGATTTTCAGAATTTCGCGTGACTGATAATACTTGATCCGGTCGGCCAGGATTGGGTTTTGCCGTTCCGGCAAGATGATGATCTTGTCGGGGTCCATGTCGCGGATTTCCTGCTTGGACAAGAGCGGGCGATGCTCGGTACTGCGGGTAACACTGCCTGCTCCAAACCCGACGTCCCGCAATTCGCGCGAGCGACTGACGGTTGAGCCGGTGCGCGTGCCAAGGGCGGTTTCCAACTCGCTGGCGGTTCGATCCTCACTGGCGGCGATATAGAGCTTCACCTGACAGGCGCTTTCAATCGCCTGTATTTCCTCCGGGCTATACGGCACGGTAATCAGACCGGGAATGGATTGGGTGACGATGGCAAACCGCCCGCCATGTCCTGCCGTTTGTTTCATCGCCTGGACGACCAGAGGCATCCGGCCAAGCTGGTCGAACTCATCCAGCAGCATGAAGATGGGCAATGGCTCGTCTTCTCCGGGTTTTGACGAGCGCAGAAAGGAAATCAGGTCCGCGAAAAACAAGCGGACCAGAGAGTTGAGGCGTTGCATATCTTCGGACAGGATCATCAGATAGACCGACGTTGGTTCGCGACGCATTTGCGTGAAATCAAAATCGTTGCGACGTGTGACCCGTTCGACCTTGGGGTTGGCCCATTGTCCCAGCCCCGCGATACTGAGAATGGAAATATAGCTTTGCTGGATTTTGGCGTCGAGTGACGCCATTCGGTTCAACTCGCGGGCGGCGTTCGGATATTTGCACTCTTTGGCTGCGGCTTGAAGGAGATCGGCCGATGATTTGCCAAGGTCTGTGCCCTGCCCCGTTCCGAAGATAATGCGGTAGATCTCGCCCATCGTCGGATTATCGCGCTGCACAGCAAGGATACCGGCGGCGACAAACAAGATAATTGACCCTTCGAGCCAATCGTCCTTGCCGTCCGTTTGCAGGAAGAGCTGCGCGATGCGTTCCAGCCCGGTCCATAGTTCTTCCATATCCTCGATGCCGGAGAGACGCGCCAGGGGATTGTATTGATGTGTGGGGTTCTTGAAATCAAGCGGCGCGAACCGGAAAACCTTGTCGCCCATCTGCTCACGCGCCCGTGCCGTCTCGTCCCAAAGCTCGCCTTTAACGTCCAGCACGACCATCGAACCGGGAAAGGTCAGGGCATTGGGAATGACAAAGCCGACACCTTTACCGGATCGGGTTGGCGCAACCATCAGCACATTGCTGACCGAGCTGTAGAGAGCCGCGATGTAGCGGAGCTTGCGGGTGCGAAACGGCAAGGCTGTGGTCAATTTGCTATCGGTCGCCTTCACCTTGACAGGGCGATCCGGACGCTGCGACGGTGGCGTGATCTGCTCACCCAGAACGAAGCCACAGCCGACCGGCTGGACCATCTTGTTGCGGCGCAGACTGGACAGCGATTGAAAGCGACGTTGCCCATAGCTGACCAGCCTGTCCCAGATCACCGTCGCAATGGCGACGATCAGAAACACGCTGATACACCCGAGCACAACAAGATGCGCCGTCAGATAGGGCTGGGCCGACCAGATGCCATCCATCACGGTTTGAGAGTGCAGCATCAGATCGGTGGTCAGTATGTTTCGGCGCAAGGCAAATGTCAGATAGACACTTGCGATACCGGACCCGGCGACCAGGCCGCACAGGACCGCCAACAGGCTTGCGAGCATCAGTTTCATATCGAATACCCCCTGCTCCGCGAATAGTTTGGATCGACGGCCTCCAGTCCGCCCTCGATCTCATCTGGTTCCAGGCCGACATCGAGGGATTTGGCGCTTTTCAGGAGTTCCTTCGCGGCAAGACGCTGGTTGGCGGGGGTGTCGATATATTCAGCAAGCGAGTCCACGTTGCCGGTTGCAATCTCCTGCATCGCCCCCCTGCCCTCCAACGCAACAAACGCGGTCAGAACGTGCCGCCCTACGGCACTGTCGGCCAGATCGGCGCGGCCCGTGGTGGCGGCTGTGGTTGCCATGTCTTGAAGTACCCGCGCAACGCCGTCGCGGTCATATACTTTGCTGTCTGCAATGATCCGGTCCTCGACGTTGCCGAGTGCGAGCTGCAACTCGCGATAGTCGGCTTCGGCCTTCCGATAAGCGGCAACATAATCGCTCGCCTCCTTGGGCGCGGCCCCTGCCCTGTAAACCCCTTCAACAACGCTGCCCTCTATCTCCATACTGCGTTCCGAAATGTAGGCGCGGCTGTAGCCCTGGGACCGCAAACGGCCAATTTCCGCATCGATCCCGGCTTGGATCGTCATCTCCTCGAGATCACGGCGGTCCTGAATGGCAATCCGCATGGCGTCAATCCGGGCCTGCTGCGCGTCGCTGACATCTGCGCCGCGAAACAGTGCGTCATAGCGGTCCATCGTATCCCTCAAGAGCGCATCAGCCCGCACGGTGTCGGCTGCGTTAAAGTCACCGCGCTCTCGCTTCTCGTGTAGATCCAGGGCTTCTGCGACGACCTCGCCTGACTTGCGCGGCTCCATCGCCCGCGCCACAACCAGCGGCTCGAATTTCGTATATTCGTCGCTGGCTTCATCAAACTGGACACGGACGCCGTTCTCGACGTCTTCAAGCGTCTTGCGGCCTTCGGCTTCAACACCCTCATACGCGAACGCGCGGCCCGCACCTCTTTGAAAGACCGTCGCGCCGCGGGCGGCCACGATCCTCGCAATGTCCTCGCGCTCCATTTTCACGTTCTCGATCGGGTCATCGATGGTCTTGATAAGCCGCTCCTGCATTTGCAGCGGGTCAATCCCCATGCGGGCGGCTTTCTCGACGTAGGTTTTCATTTCCTTCGGGATGTCTTCAAGCCGGTGGCTGTGCATTTCCTCGTAAGCCTCGGCGACGGCGGGCATGACGGTGGCAAACCTGGACGGCACGTCGCCTGTGACCAGGTAGGTATCCAGCACGTTTTCGGTGACGAACGCATGCAGTAACGCGGTGTCGGCTTCATCGACATAAAGCGCGGCACGGGCCTCTAGAGCGCCTGCGTCTGGAATGAGATATGAGGATGGGGAATTCCTGAAGGCCGTCCAGATGGTGTCATCAGTCAGATCGGGCGTTGCGTCGGTTTCAATGATGTTCAGAGCCACGTCAATTTTTCGCATGATCTCTGTTTGTTCTGTTCCGGGCAACGCCTCGATCTGCTCCCGGTTCTGTTCTGCCCACCCTATAAGCGACGTGCGAATGTCCTCACGGTCAGCGTTCACATCCAGTTCAATTTGCATCATCGGTCCTTTCGGGATTTCTTCGCCGGCGAACAGGGCGGCCGCTGAAATATACGCACGGTTCGCAATCATCGGTGCGCCGATGGTCAGGGCGAAATCTGCCAGGACAGAGTAAAGAACAGCGGTGCGCAGCATGTCGGTCCTGCGCCAGTCGGCGGTCATGTCAGCCTTCGTGACCTCCGTCGAAAGACTGCGACCTTCGCGCTTTGCATATATTTCTTCGCTGGTGATGGGCTTGCCATACAGTCCGCGGTCGGCCCGGCTCAGGCTTTCCAGCCGGATGCCAAAATCATCGGCAATGTCCGTCATGCGGTCGCGCATCATCTGCGGGTTGAAAATGCCCTCCGATGAGATGGAAAACCAGGTGCCACCAAGCCCGCGGTTGTTCAGGACAATGTGAACATGGGGGTTTGCGGTATCGGTGTGTAGCGCCGCAACATACTCCCAGGTATCGGAAACATGCGTTTCGTCCTCGAACATTTCGGCGCACCAATCCTGCGCGATCTGAAAAGCGGCATCCTGGGACACATCATCGGGAAACGACAGAACCATGTGACTCGTGTGGCCGTTGCGGGGACGGCCCTTCCAGTCCTGCGCCCATGCGCGCATCATCTGGTCAAGATCAGCCTGCTCAAAAGCGTCATCATCGGCATGAACAAGAGTCGCGGACGCAAACGTTCCTTTCGCCTTTCCATTGATATAGGCGAGCTGCCCTGCGAGTTGCTTGGGGTGCTGCACACCGGCGCCTGGAATACGTTTCACAAAAGCACTGCCGGTCGATGTAAGGCTTTTCCAGACCCGCTCGGCGCGCGGCTTGGCACCGCCTCCCACGGTTGTCTGACCCATGCCGCGATTGGCACGGATCAGAATATCATCAATGAAACGGGACGCCGTCATGTCCTGTCACCGGAGTGCAGCGCGTCCCTGCCTTTCTGCCGGACCTCTCGAAACGCCGTCGCGAGACGCCCATCGAGCGCCACATAGGCGCGCTTCAGATCGGACAAAAAGCCTTTGTCCTGCGCGGTCAGCTTCGCCTGACCCTTGAAGGCGGCCTTGTTCAGCGCGCGGGCGATCTGGTTCAGGTTGCGGCCCTGTGCCTTCAACTCGGCCCTCACCTCTGAAAGATCGAGATATTCTTCACGCCGCAGTTCCAGAAATCCCGTGGCCGCTCGGATCAGGGATCGGATGGCGGCTGTCCGCGACGGCAAACCGGCGTCGAGCACGAACGCGTTGAGCGCCTGAAACTCCTCGTCCGACAGGCGCAAGGTCACAACATGCGAGGCTCGATCCGCCTTGCTATGGCCGTGACCCATGTCTTTGCGCAGCCCGTAGATCGTTGAAACATGGACGCCGTACTTCTCCGCCACGGCTTTTGCCGACGCACCCTCCAACAGCATGTTGGAGGCGTCTTTCTTGTGTTTTGAGGCGAACGATTTGAGTATCATCGAGTCCCAAGGCGAATTTGTAATACAGTCTACATATCCTGCTACCCCTATAGTTGCATAACGAGCATCTTTTGCAACTCCTATCGTCCTTTGAGGCCGGCCCGCAACTCATCCCGATGGATGGGGCGCGTCAGGGCGTGGCCGGGCCCCGCTCCTTGAAACAAAGCCATGACTGCTGTGAAAGACCGAGAAAGCGCGATGGTGGAGTGTTGCCACCGGCAACACGATTTTTCGACCAACCCGCTCCGCGTGCTGTTCGGCCTACCGCCCTGTCGCCAGGTACCTGAAACGGCCATGATCACACAGGGCCTTCTTCCGGCGCCCTCCGGACAATTGCGACACGAAACGCAGCGAAATTCTGAAAGCCATTTGGGGAAAAGACGCCAATCCCAGGATGCCTTGGCCAGGATTGGCGGTTTTGTCTGGCGGGTGTCAGTCCCGGTCGCAGACAGGGGCTGGTGGCTGCGGTCGCCATTCCTGTGCCGGGGACAGGTTATTGCCGCAAAGGTCATTTGAACGGCGCACCTTTGTTTGTCGATGGATGCACCTGTCGCTGATCGCGGCCCGGGCGTGCCCGCAGCTGACGCTCCGGCAAGAAGAAATACGGTTTCCGCGCTGCGGACCCTCCGCATTTCAGCTTGCGCCCCGTCCCTTTGCGATCCGCCACGGGCAGGTCAGCGAAACAAAGGAGATCCCGAAAATGACCAATTACGTTTTGACAGTGCCCCGGACCTACACGAAGGACGGGCAAGAGCGCACAACCTACTTTCGCGTTCCGGAAACCGCCTCCGCAACGGGAAACGTGAAAGTCATGGTCGGCCCGAATGATCTGGCAAGCGCCCACGTACCGGCTTTTGAGATGTCCCGCAACTTGACGATGCCCTCAGGATCAAAGATCCGCAGCTCCAGAGACCGTCACCCGAATGGGCAGATCGGCGCGGCCCGGGGCGGGCATGAGACAAGGGACGGGGCGCGGCTCACAGAGACGCGACCAGGACGATTGGATCAGCCCGCATAGAGTTGTGACGTTCTGGATGCAAGCAGGCCCCGACCTGGTCCACCTCGGTCCCATGGTAATCTCCAGCGGAACAAAGGCTGGCTCCGGAAATGTAACAGCAGCGGCCTCCGCAGAAATCGAGGCCATGGCATCGGCAGGCAGCGCCAACTTGCCGTCACGTGCCAACCGGCGCCAGGCCGAAAGCTGATGTGGAACGATGTCATGGCGCCGCGCCACATCATTGACCCTCGCCCCGGGCCAGAAGCTTTCAACCACAATCCGGGCTTTCATATCATCGGGCCGGCGCCGGTTTCCACGACTTGGCTCAACTGAATCGCCCCGGGTCTGTCGGAGACCATCAACTTAAGTAAGGATGATGGTTATGACAAAAAGCAAAATGGCAAATCGCTACTCGCCTGAGGTCCGCGCGCGTGCGGTCCGGATGGTGTTCGAGCATCAAGGCTCATACGAAACGCAGGCGGGCGCAATCGCGGCCATTGCACCCAAGATTGGCTGTATTCCTCAGACCTTGAGCGGATGGGTCAAGCAAGCCGAAAAGGACAGTGGCTGTCTGTCGGAGCACTTCCAACAGCGTCAACCGAACTCTTGCCGCAAGCCGTGCTTTTGTTTCGCCAGGACATGCCACATGTGCGGCTTCAAATCATGACGGGGCCAAATTGGTTACTGTTCAATCAACTGCGCGAGGGCGCGCTGAATCTGGTTGTTGGCCGGATGCCAGAGCGAGAAACCGCAACCGGCATCACATTCCAGCAGCTCTACATCGAGGATGTCGTCCTTGTCTGTCGTCCGGGCCATCATGTTCTCGAATTTGAAAACCCAGAAGAGGGCTTGGCATCTTTTGATTTGGTGCTTCCACCGGCGGGTGCCGTGATTGCGCCAACCGTGCAAAGATACCTCGTTAGTATTGGGCTGCCTGAAATGCGCGGCGCGATTGAAACGGTCGCTTTGCCGGTTGGGCGCAAGATTGTCGGGTCTTCCGATGCCCTCTGGTTCATTTCGCGCGGTGTCGTGGCAGACGAGGTCGCGGACGGAAGTCTTGTCATCGTTTCCTTGAAATCACCGCTCTTGTCAGGTCCGGTGGGAACAAGCTTCTCGCAATCAGCGCCGATCAATCTGGAAAGAAGCGTTTTGATCGATTGTCTCAAGAAGGTCGCGACGCAGTCTTAAGCGAACTTCACGGCCAGTCCGCGAAGCCTTGTTTTTGGTCGCCAAGGTCTTATCCATCCGGTCTGAATTTCACCGCGCGGGGTAGCCAATTCGTTTGCGACAAAGAAGCAAACTCAGATCGTCATCACTTTCTGGCTCAGGCCGTAGGGAGTGGAAAGAATGTGCCATGCAGGGCGCTTTGTGTCATTTACCTTTCAGCCATACCGGTTCCGGGACCCATGACGTCAGGCATCGGGGCGACGGAACGTGCCGCCTGCTGCAACATTGTTTTCCCGCCCAAAGCGAACGTGACTTCTGCGAGAATATTTCAGTCTTGGCATTCCATCGGCCATTTACGGAAAATGACATCCGAAGCCTCAAACTGTACGAAGGAAGCCTGGGATGAATAAGCAGAATGACGGTGCAGTGACGCAAGGTGGTCCGTCTGACGTCGAAGCGCCGGTGCCACAGGAACAGTTTGATGCATTGTTCGGCAGCGATGTCATGGCAGAGACGATCGGGTCCCTGTCGATCCCCTACATTGCGCTCAACCCGGGTGCGAGCTATCGCGGGTTGCATGACAGTCTGGTGAACTATCTGGGCAACTCCGCGCCGCAGATGTTGCTCTGCCTGCACGAGGAACACGCGGTCGCGATTGCGCATGGCTATGCCAAGGTGACCGGGCGTGCGATGGCGGCGGTTGCGCATTCGAACGTGGGACTGATGCACGCGACGATGGCCGTATTCAATGCCTGGTGCGATCGCATGCCGGTATTGCTTTTGGGGGCGACCGGGCCGGTGGATGCTGCCAAACGGCGGCCTTGGATTGAGTGGATACATACCTCGCGGGATCAGGGTGCGCTGGTGCGCGATTATACGAAATGGGACGATCAGCCTGGCTCTGCCGCTGCTGCACGGGAATCGCTGCTGCGGGCGGCCTGGATCGCGGACACGGCGCCGCAGGGTCCGGTCTATGTAAATCTGGATGCGGGGTTGCAGGAGGCGGTTCTGGAAACGCAGTTGCCCGCCATCGATGCTGCGCGGTTCCGGCCCAAGGTCGGGTCAGGCGCGTCGGATGCGCAGATACGCGAGCTTGCGAACCTGCTGGAGGGTGCCGAACGGCCCGTGATCCTTGCCGGTCGCGCCTCGCGATGCCCCAAGGCGTGGGACGCGCGGGTTCGTCTGGCCGAAAGGCTGGGTGCAAAGGTTGTGACAGACCTGAAGATCGGCGCCAGCTTTCCAACCGATCATCCTCTGCATGCGGGATCGCCGGGGATCTATGTCATTCCCGAGGCGCGGGAGGCACTGGCCGATGCGGACGTGATCCTGAGCCTAGACTGGGTCGATCTGGGCGGCGCGCTGGATTCCGTGTACGAGAGGGCGACGCCGAAGGCGCAGATCGTGCAGATCTCACTGGATCATACGCTGCACAACGGCTGGTCGATGGATTACCAATCCCTCCCGATGGTCGACATGATGATCGGCGCGGCCCCGGATCAGGTGCTGGACGGTCTGCTGACGGCACTGGGGGAGGCAAAGGAACAACTCACCCCGGAGCGCAAGCCCGAGGCAAAGCTGCCGGAGCTTGATGAAAGCAAGGTGACGATGGCGCATCTTGCATCCGGCCTGCGGACGGCGGTGGAGGACCGCAAGGTTTCCTTTGTTCACCTGCCGCTGGGTTGGGACGGATCTTTCTGGCATTTCACGCATCCGCTCGACTTTCTGGGATCCGACGGCGGCGGTGGTATCGGGGGCGGGCCGGGGATTGCCGTTGGCGCGGCGCTGGCCCTGCGGGAAACGGATCGGTTGCCGGTCTGCATCGGCGGTGACGGCGATTTCCTGATGGGTGTGACCGCGATCTGGACTGCCGTGCATTACCGCCTTCCGCTGCTGTATATCGTTGCGAACAACCAGTCGTTCTTCAACGACGAGGTGCATCAGGAACGTGTTGCACGGATGCGGGACCGCAAGGTTGAAAACAAGTGGATCGGGATGCGGATGACCGACCCGGAAATTGACATCGCGGGAATGGGCGAAGCGCAGGGCGCAAAGGGCTTTGGCCCGATCAAGACGGCGGATGAACTGACCGAGGTATTTGAAAAGGCGCTGGCGCACGTGGATGCAGGGGGGGTTGCGGTTGTCGATGTGCGCACCGAACCCGGCTACACCCCCGCGATGGTCGCTTCGCTGAACCGCCATGCCGGGGAGAAGGGCAAATGAGCAAATTGAGATTATCCGTCGCGATCGGCGACTATGACCGCAACCGTCCGTTGATTGACGGGCGATGCGAGATTGACGGGGTCGATCCCGTCGTGATGACACTGACGCCCGAGGAAATGTTCTATCGCGCCATGCGGCATGAGGCCTTCGATATCTGTGAGCTTTCGCTCAGCAGTCATACCCTGCGCACATCGCGCGGCGATTGTCCCTATGTCGGGGTGCCGGCATTTGTTTCCCGCGCCTTTCGGCACACCTCGATCATCGTCCGGACGGACAGCGGGATAAGGACCCCCGCCGATCTGCGCGGTCGTCGGGTCGGCATTCCCGAATGGCAGTTGTCGGCTAATGTCTGGATGCGCGCCATTCTTCAGGACGAATATGGCGTGAACCCGTCCGACATCCATTGGGTGCGCGGGGGGCTGGAAGAGCCGGGGCGGGATGAGAAGGTCAAGATCGACCTGCCCGACGGCGTCGAGATGACGGAGATCGGGCCGGAGCAGACATTGCGCGACATGCTTAGCAACGGAGAGATCGACGCGTTCATGGGGCCGCGCGCACCGACGAGCTTTACCCCCGATAACAAGGATCTGCGGTGGCTGTTCGACGATCCGACCGCCGAAGCGATGGCCTACTACAAGAAGACAGGCATTTTTCCGATGATGCATATCATCGGCGTGCGAAAGACCCTGGCCGACGCGCATCCGTGGTTGCCGATGGCTGTTCTGAAAGGCTTTGAGAAATCGAAAGACATTGCGCTGGCTCATCTGGCGGATACGTCCGCGACCAAGATCACCCTGCCGTTTGTCGAGGAACAACTGCGGCAGGCGAAGGCGCTGATGGGCGCCGATTTCTGGCCCTACGGTCTTGGGCCGAACCGCAAGACACTGGATTACTTTCTGGGGCAGCACCATTCGCAGGGCCTGTCGAAACGCCGGGTCAGCGTCGAAGAACTGTTTCACCCCGGATCAATCGAGGCGCATGTCATCTGATCCTGCGGTCCGGGCAATCGCCCGGCGGGGAGGACGTCAGGATGCCGGCCGCGGTGATCGTGCCTGACCAGACAGGCAACAAAAGAAGGCGGCGCACAGGGGGCAAATTTGTGAAAACACATTTTTGTATGGCTCTACAGCCCAAATGGCATTGGCAATGTCTGCGCCGAAACTGAAAACTTGAGCCATCCGGTCCGGCCATCATGTGCCGGTTAAAACACAGAGGAGGAGAGAATAATGAAACTTTCGGTAAAGACGGTTCTGGGGAGTGCCGCGGTTGCGGCGACGCTGGGGTTTAGCACCTTTGCAGCCCATGCGCAGGTGAAACTGGGCTTCAACATTGAGGACCCTGCCGGGTCTTATCATACCAACCTCACCGAGGAATTCGGCGATCTGGTTTCCGAATACACCAATGGTGAAGTCGAGATCGTCGTCTATCCCGGCGGGCAGCAGGGCAATGCGCGTGAAAGCATCGAGGGGATGTTGATCGGCACGGTCGACATGGCAAGGTCGCTTGATACCTTCGCGCCTATTGTGCGGGATGTCGAAGTGTTCGGACTGCCGTATCTCTTCGCGTCGCGGGATCAGTTCGTGAAGTCCCTTGAGCTGCCCGAGGTCCAGGACGTGGTTGACCGGCTGGCGGACGAAGGCCTGATCGTCGTCGGCTGGTGGGAAAACGGCTTTCGTCACATGACGAACAACGAGCGTCCTATTGTCGAGCCCTCGGATGTCGACGGTCTGAAGATGCGGACGCCGGTCAGTGTGACACGGATGGACATGTTCAGGATGCTTGGTGCCAACCCGGCCCCGCTGGCCTTTACCGAAGTGTTCACCGCCCTTCAGACGGGAGCCTTCGATGGTCAGGAAAACCCGCTTCAGCTTATCCTCGACCACAAGCTTTACGAAGTTCAGAAGTACCTGTCGCTGACCAAGCATGTCTATAATCCCCAGATTGTCGTGATGAGCGCGATCCGGTGGAACCAGCTTTCGGATTCCCAGAAAGAGGCGATCCGTCGGGCGGCCGGAGAGATCGGCGACAAGTACCGCGCCAACGGTGACGCGCAGGACAAGGAAGTGATGGCCGAACTTGAGGGACTGATCGAGATCAACGAAGTCGATTTCGCCGCCTTCCAGGAAGCCTTGAAGCCGATGTATGCCGAGTTCCCGAATCAGGAACTGGTCAACGCGATCCTCTCGACGCTTGAATAAGTCGGGCTACGGAAGCCGCGGGCAACGCTCGCGGCTTCTTTTTATCAAACGAGGGATGGGCCATGCTCAGCAAGATAGTAAATCTGGTCAGCGCATTTTTGGTCGCCAGTATCGCGTCCACCATGGTTCTTCAGGTCTTTCAGCGGTTCGTAATGAACAACTCCCTGCCCTGGCCGGACGAACTGGTGGGCAATCTGCTGGTTGCGCTTGCGATGGTCGGCGGCATTCTGGCGATGCGGGACGGTGAACATATCCGGGTCAGGGTCCTCTGGTACACATTGCCGCAGCCCTATGTGAACATTCTGCGGGTCACCGCGGATATCGCCTCCGTCGGCTTTCTGTTGCTCGTTGCCTGGGTGTCATGGCCCAGCGTGGTGCGGATGTGGCGCGTCAATCTGACGACGCTGGAAGTACCGGTGGGCCTGTTTCTGTCCACTGTCCCGGTCTGCTTTGTCATCATGGCGTATTATGTCATCCGGCGCTCGGTCATCACCGGTCCCAAACATCTCGAAGACTGAACCCGGAAAGGGAGATTGACGTGACGGTATTACTTATCGTGGGAACGCTGCTTGTTCTGGTTTTGATCGGGCTTCCGATTGCCCTGGCCCTGGGTGCGACGGGACTGTTTGCCGTGCTCTCCGCTGGCCTGCCGCTACAGGCGGTGCCGCAGCTGATATACAATTCTGCCAATGCATATGCGCTGACCGCCATTCCCCTGTTCATGCTGATGGGCGCGATCGTGGAAAAGGCCGGCATGGGCAAGCATATGATCGATTTCGCCAGCACTCTTGTCGGCTGGATGCGCGGCGGGCTGGCCCACGTGAACACGGTGGTTTCCTTTCTGTTCGCCGGGATGAACGGGTCGTCGGGTGCGGACGTGGCAAGCATGGGGCCGATCCTGATCCCGGAAATGAAGCGCAAGGGGTATCCGGTGAATTTCGCGGCTGCGATCACATCGAGCACGAGCGATGCCGCGATCCTGATTCCGCCCAGCATCACGCTGATCGTCTATGGCGTTCTGGCGAATGTCTCGATCACACGGATGTTTCTGGCCGGGATCGTTCCCGGCGTGGTTCTGATGATCGCCTACATGACGCTTTCGCACTACTTCGCGGTCAAGCACAAATGGCCCGTCCACGAGACTTTCGATTTCAAGCGGGTCGCGCCTGCGACGCGCAAGGCGGGGCCTGCGCTTCTTATTCCCCTCATCATCATGGGCGGGATTCTGGGAGGGGTCTTTACCGCTACCGAAGCCGCATCGGTCGCCGTCTTCACCGCCACGCTCATCGTGCTTGTGTTCTACCGCAACGTATCGCTGCGCGATGCCTATGAAATTCTGATCGTGACCGCAAAGCGCACGGGCATGGTCATGATGATCGTTGCCGCTTCCGGTATTCTGGCATGGTATCTGTCGAACCGTCAGATACCGCAGCAGATGGCGACTTCGCTGCTGGAGTTCACGGACAATTACTACACCATCACGCTGATCGTCTGTGCATTCCTGATCATGCTGGGAACGATGATCAACGGCGTTCCGGCGATGATCATCCTCGTGCCCGTGCTATTGCCGATCATGACGGCGATCGAGATGGATCCGATCCATTTCGGGATCATCTTCGCGCTGGCCACGACCATCGGCTCCCAGACACCGCCGGTGGCGTCGACCATGCTGCTTACCTGCGCGATTGCGGGAATTTCGATTGGCGAGATGTGGAAGATGAACCGCTGGTTCATCCTCGTGAACATCCTCGTGATGCTGGTTGTCGCCGTGGTGCCCGTGTTCAGCCTTTGGCTGCCCACGCTAATTCTTGACTGAAACAATTGACGAGGTCAGCAATGCTGGACGATTTCATCGATCCCGAAGATGAACGCAGGATCCTGCGGCTCTATGCCCTTTATTGTCACTTCTTCGCGCACGGAACGCCGGAAGATTGGGTGTCGATCTTTACGCCCGATGGCGTGTTCGCCAAGCTCAGCGCCTCTCAGGGTGGGTTGGGCACTCAGGCCCAGAACGTCGAGGGCGAGGCCGAGCTGCTGGAGATGACACTTGGCCGCCGGGAGATGTTTCAGGGTCAGGTCCGCCACCAGCAGACCGATATTGTCGTGCTTCCCGGTGCGGATGCCGACAGCGCGACGGGCCGTTCCCTGATCCTGGTCACGGACTGGCGGTCCGGCGAGGGGCGACTCGCGGCGCTCGGGACCTGCGAGGCGACGTTCAGGCGGACCGCGGACGGCTGGCGCTTTGCGCGGATTGAGCTGTCGGCCCTGCCCTGGCCCGCCGAAAAGCGGAACGGGGATAAATGAGCGGTGCAGTCAGGGACCGGAGCGGGAGAACACGCCTGTGATTAGTGTATCGCATCTGACGGCGCTGGACGCTGCACCCGAGCAATACCTAGCCGCTGCCGCGGCGGCCGGGTTCGAGGGGGTTGGCATGCGGGTTCTGCCGCCGCGTCATGCGCCGGGAAAATACCCTGTCGCCGGTGATCCGGCGCGTTGCAGGGCGCTGCGGGCGCAGGCGGATGATCTGGGCATAGCGATATTCGAAGCCGAGTCGTTTCCGATGGAACCGGATACGGATATTGAGAACCTGCTGCCGGGACTGGAGGCGGGTGCGATCCTCGGGGCGTCGGTGCTTGTGTCCGGGGGGGCCGATACCGACGAAGCGCGGATGGTAGACAACTACGCCCGTCTGGCCGAGGCGGCGGCGCCGTTCGGCATCAGGGTTGCGATGGAATTCATGCCCTCGCGACCGATGAAATCGCTTGTGGATGCCGTTCGTGTTCTGGACAGGGTGGATAACCGGAACGCGGCGCTATTGATCGACGTTCTGCACCTTTTCCGTTCCGGCGGCACTGTCGAGGACATCGGCAGACTGCCGCGTGAAAAGATCGCCTATATCCATCTGTGCGACGCGCCCGCCGCGCATCCCGGCGCCGACGGGCTGACCCCGGAAAGCCGCGCGAGACGCCTGTACCCCGGTGAGGGTGAATTGCCCCTCGACGCACTGTTTGCCCTGCTTCCGTCCGATATGGATGTCAGCCTTGAAGCGCCTCATCGCGATCAGCAGCAACTGCCACCCGAGGAACGCATCAGGCGTGCGGGCAAGCAGACCTTGTCTTTCATGCAGCGCATCCGGTCTGCCTGAAGCCGAAACTCTCTGGACTGATGTGACTGTTCCAGACCTGAACAAGATTGGGACAACGTGAAGCGCGGCAGGGTGTTAAAGCTGGCCATCCCCATATTGGCCAGCGGCTTCACGGGGCAGATCGTCGGATTGTCCAGCCGCATCGCCATCGGCTATGAGGCGATAGAAATCGGGCTTTCGGCGACGATGGTCCTTGTCCTGACCGCGACCTTTTCCTTTCTGCCGATCTTTCTAACGTTGCAAATCGGTCGCTTTACCGACCGGAACGGGGCGGGCCCGGTGGTCATGGCCGGGGCCTGTTCGCTGTTTCTGGGTGCCGCACTTCCGTTGATCCTTGCGCCGTCGCTTGGAATCTTCCTGCTGGCGATGTCGCTTCTCGGCATCGGCCAGACGTTCCAAATCGCGGCGCTTCAAGCGGAAATATCGCTGATCGGAAGAGGACGCCAGCGCGACAGCATGATCGGTGGGTTCATGGTCTATCAGTCACTGGGGCAGGTTCTTGCCCCGTTGCTGTTGACGGCAGCCAGTTTTTTTCTGGTGCCGAAGCCGCATGTTGTCCTGCTTCCTGCGGCGGTGATCATAGGGCTGCTGCAACTCGTGCTGGCAGTACAGATTTCGCGCCATGCAAGGCAGCCGACGACGCAGGCAGCGCCCGTTCCGATTGGCGAAATCGTGTCGACATCGGGGATCGTCTGGCTTGCCGTTTCCGGCAGCCTCTGCGTTGCGACGCAGGAAATGACCTATATGTTCCTGCCCATCGTCGCCACGGAAAGGTCGATCGACCCCGCGTTTGTCGGCATCATGCTGGGCGCGTTCTCCATTATGCAACTGCTGGCCCGCGCGGTTTACGCAAGGGTGTCCGGCGCGATGGGGCGGGAACGGCTGATGACCAGGTCGTTGCTGGTGTCCGCGGCCATCTTTTGCAGCTTTGCCATTCCGATGGGCGCGAACCTGATGGCGGTCCTGCTTGCCTTTGCCGGGCTCAGCCTTGGGTTCGCGGTGACATGTTCGGTATCCCTGACCATGCAGCTTGCACCGGTCAGGGCCAAGGGAACGACGCTGTCCCTGCGGCTGGCCGTAAACCGGACGGGGCAATTCGCGATGCCCCTTGTCTCTGCGCTTGCGACACCGTGGTTCGGTGTCGGGGGCGTCTTCCTGACCTGCGGGGTCGTCATCGGGATATGCGCGCCGTTTCTTCCGGCCGGGCTGAGGAACCGGAGATAGCGGAACAGATCGCCAAGCCAAATCTGATGTGCCTGCCATATCAAGATTATATTCAGTTTCGGTTTCCGGATCGGCTAGTCAGAAGCACGGCACGGCTAAAAGGGGAGGGGATACATTCGTGAAGGGTCAGCAGCCAAAAATCTCGTATTTCGAGAAATGGGTTGACCCGGTTGCGATCGAAAGGATCGCCGCTGACGGATCGGTTTCCCTGCTGTGCCAAAGGTATGACGACCCGGAAGCGGTGAACCGCGCCGCACTGGATCAGGCGCACGGTTATCAGATTGCACCCCGCGTGGAGCTGCACTCGCCGTGGTTTGCGGATGCAGACCTGATTGCGCGCCATCCGGATCTACTGGCGATCTGTTCGACGGGGTCGGGGTACGATGTCATTGACGTTGATGCCTGCACGGCATCTGGGATCATCGTCTGCAATCAGGCAGGCGCCAACGCGCAGGCCGTCGCCGAACATGCGGTGGCGATGATGCTGGCCCTGTCCAAGCGGCTGGTTGCCACGGACCGTGCGGTTCGCAGACCCGAGCAGGTCGAACGTTTCGGTTATCCCGGCGAAGACCTGTACGAAAAGACGGTTGGAATCATCGGACTGGGCCATATCGGGCGGCGCATCGCGGAAATCTGCAGGCACGGGTTCAACATGCGCGTTCTGGCCCACGACCCCTACCTTTCGAACGACGAGATCGAAGCGCGCGGCGCAACGGCCTGTGATCTGGACAGGGTTCTGGCCGAAAGTGATTTCGTGTCGGTCAATTGTCCCCGCACAAGCGAGACGATGGGCATGTTCGATGCAAGTGCTTTTGGCAGGATGAAGCCCACGGCCCATTTCATCAATACCGCCCGCGGCGGCATTCACGACGAAGACGATCTGACTGCCGCGCTGTCCGCAAGGACGATTGCGGGGGCCGGTCTGGATGTCTTTCTGCAAGAACCGCCGGCGCATGATCATCCGCTGCTGAGCCATGACAATGTCATTGCAAACCCGCATATCGCCGGGCTGACGCATGAATCGCTCTACAAGATGAGCCTGTCCGCGGCGGAACAGTGGATCGCCATCTTTCGCGGAGAGATCCCGCAACGTCTGATCAACCCGGAAGTCTGGCCGGCCTATTGCGAACGGTTCGAACAGGCCTTCGGCTTTCGGCCCGAAAACCTGAAAAATTGAAGGAAGAAACGATGACCTCCAGCGTGCTTTGTCTGAATGGCCCCAATCTGAATATGCTGGGCGTGCGTGAACCTGAGCTTTACGGGCGCACCACCCTTGCCGAGGTCAAGGCGGCGGTGGAAGAGCGGGCAGCCACGCACGAAATCAAGATTGATTTCCGGCAGTCCAATTCCGAAGCCGAACTTGTGACGTGGATACAGGAATCCTATCAGAAGTTTGACGGGGTTATCATCAATCCGGCCGCATACACCCACACGTCCATCGCGATTGCCGACGCATTGCGGATACTGGATTGCCCGATCATCGAATTGCATTTCAACAACTCCTATCGCTACGCCGACCGAGCGTTTCGCCACCTGTCGCATGTGCGGCCCGTCGCGACGGGCGTGATCTTCGGGTTTGGGGCAAGCGGGTATCTGGCGGCGATCGAGGCGATGCAACTCTTGCTGAAACCGCCGTTCGAATAGACCGGTGGCATGGGCCGGACCGATTGCGTTCCGGCAGGTAGAGCGATCCGGTTTTACCCCATACTCGCCATGCCCCCTATCACCCCGGACAATGCGCAGATTGAAGGATTCAGGAAATGAGTGACCCCAACGAGAAGAAATTGCCCGACCCCGCAGAGGTGCTGCCGCAGGAACGGGGGCTCTATTTTGCCGGGAACTGGCAGGACGCGGCGCAGGGCAACAGTTTCGACGTTTTCAGCCCCGGCAATGGCGCGTCCCTTGGCCGGGTGGCGGATGCCTCGGAAGCGGATGTTTCCGCCGTGGTTGCCGCGGCGCACGATGCCTTTCCGGGTTGGAGTGCGACGCCGCCGTTGGAGCGTGGACGCATCCTGCGTGAGCTTGCGAGGATCGTGCGCGACAATGCGACCGAACTGGCGTTGCTGGATGCCGTCGATTGCGGCAATCCGGTGCGCGCGATGGTGGGCGATGCCGCGATTGCGGCGGCGCAGATCGAACTGTTCGCCGGTCTTGTGACGGAGATGAAGGGTGCCTCCATCCCGATGGGGCCGGGGCGCCTGAACGTGTCGGTGCGCGAACCGCTCGGTGTTGTCGCCCGGATCTCGCCGTTCAATCACCCGTTCATGTTTGCGGCGGCCAAGATCGCCGCCCCGCTTGCGGCGGGCAATACAGTTGTGATCAAGCCGCCGGAACAGGCGCCGTTGTCGGCGCTGAGGCTGGCCGAACTTGCAGGGCACCTGTTTTCGCCCGGTGTGTTCAACGTCGTCACGGGCAGCACGCGCGATGTCGGCGCGTGGATTGTCGCCGATCCCAGGGTCGCCAAGGTGGGGTTGATCGGCAGTGTCCAGGCGGGCCGCGCTGTCATGGAGGCCGCTTCGGCGACGCTGAAACCCGTTCTTCTCGAACTCGGGGGCAAGAACGCGCTTATCGCCTATCCCGATGCAGACCCCCGGCAGGTCGCCAAGGCGATGGTAGCCGGGATGAACTTTGCATGGTGCGGCCAGTCCTGCGGATCGACCAGCCGGGTCTTTCTGCACGACGATATTCACGACGAGGTGCTGGATCACCTGCTGGAGGACATCACGGCCTTTGCGCCGGGTCCGCCCGAAAAATGGGACACCAGCATGGGCGCGCTTGCCAGCAAGGCGCAGTATGACCGGACCCTGCATTACATCGACGTTGGCAAGGCCGAGGGCGCAAAGCTGTTGGCCGGTGGCAAGCGACCGGACAATCCGGATCTGGCCGAGGGATACTTTGTGGAGCCGACGGTTTTCGTGGACGTGACATCGGACATGACGATCGCGCAGGACGAGATATTCGGCCCCGTTGCCTCGGTCTTGCGTTGGAAGGACGAAGCTGAAATGCTCCGCGACGTCAACGCGCTGGATGTCGGCCTGACCTGTTCCATCTGGACCCAGAAATTCGATACCGCCCTGAGAACGGCGACGGCGGTCGAGGCGGGCTTTGTCTGGGTCAATGAAGTCAGCAAGCATTTTATCGGCGCGCCGTTCGGCGGGAAAAAACAATCGGGTATCGGGCGCGAGGAATGTATCGAGGAAATGCTGTCGTTTACCGAATTGAAGAACATTCACATGAAATTCGGCGAGTGACGCATGTCTGAGACCGGAGGATCAGACGGGGCGGGAGCGAAGCAGAGCCTGGACGAGCCGAAGGTAGCGCCCAACCGCCGTGGATCGGTGTTTGGCCTGTCGATGGAGCCGGCCAGATTTGAAGTAGAGCGCCCCGTTGAAATATCTCCGCCCAGGGCATTGTTTGGAAGCGATCTTGTTGTCGAGACCCTGCGGGAGCTGGATATTCCTTTCGTCGCGATGAAATCGCACCGGTCGCTGGGCGAGTTTCAGGACAGTCTGGTCAACTATCTTGGCAACACGCGCCCGCAACTCCTGTCCTGTCTGGATGATGACGTTGCGCTGGCGATTGCCTGCGGCTTTGCAAAGGTCACGGGCAAGGCGATGGCGGCGGCACAGGCAAGCGCCGGTTCCGCGGCAGAAGGTTCTGCGCTTGCGCACGCATTTCATGACCAGACACCGCTTTTGATCCTGCATCCGGTTCCGCAGGGGCAGGTCGCGCCACCCCCTTCCGGGTTTCTTCTTTCCGATCTGCGGCCCGGGGACGCGGCGGATGCACGTTCCGCGATGCTGACTGCGATCCGGATGGCGGAGGCAGTGCCCAAGGGGCCGGTGCGCGTTACCCTGCTGCAGGATTCGCTGCGTTCCAGCTGTGTGGAGCCTGATGTCCGCCGGAATTTGCAGAGGTACCGGGCGCGGGTCAACAACGGCGCGGCACGCAAGGACGTAGCGGAACTTGCCGCTATACTGCTTGAGGCCGAGCGGCCGCTCATCCTTGCAGGTAGCGTGTCACGTTCCGATACCGGGTGGAAAAACCGGATCATCCTGGCCGAAATCCTGGGGGCGCATGTCTGCACGAATAGCCAAAGTGCGGCTGCTTTTCCGACCGATCATCCGCTGTTCATCGGGGAGGAATGTGCAGGGAAAGCTGAAAATGCGGACGTGATCCTGAGCCTTGAATGGCCGGACCTTTCCGGGGTTTCGTACCGGTTGCATCACAAACGGAACCCGGTCGCGACCATCGTCGAGGTTTCCGCTGACGTCAGCCGAAAGAGAGCGGCGGCAAATGATGGCATGTCACCCACGCCAAGCGATGTCCTGATCGAAGCGGACGCGGATTCACTTGTGTGCGATCTGATCGAGGAAATGCGGGACATTTGCGGTCCTCATCAATCGGCCAGACCTGTTGAAAAACCAGCCGTGCCGCAGCCGGGTTCACCCGCCGCAAGTCTGTCCCGCCCGCTTGTTTCGCTTGCATTGGCCGAAGTTCTGGAGGGCGAGGCCGTCACGGTTGCCACTGCCCCCGAAGACTGGGATGTGGAACGCTGGACCTTTCGCGGCCCGCTGGATTTCCTCGGCGCGGGGAGCGGTGGGCCTGCACAGGCTGTCGGGTCCGCCCTGGCGTTGATCGGCAGGGGACGCATCGCGCTGGGGGTCGTGGAGGCCGATACCTTCCTTGCGGAGGTTACCGCATTGTGGACGGCGGTTCATTACCGGATACCGGTGCTGCTGGTTGTGGTGAATGACACCTCCGGCGTCGGCACCGCGACATATCAAAGACCGATTGCAAAGGCCCGCGCGCGCAATGCGGCGAATGCCTGGATCGGCCACCGGATAGACAGCCCGGGCATTGACATACGCGGGATAGCGGAATCCTTTGGTGCATCGGGGATCAGGGTGGACAAGGGGTACACCGACCTATGCGCGGCGCTGGAGAAGGCGCTGCATCAGGTCTGCGATGGCGGCGTCGCTATCGTCGATGTCCGACTACCTGCGGTGGAAATTCAGGAGCCGTGATCGGTTGACCGTTGAAGCGGTCGATGGGGGTGGGTACATCGAAACAGGACGGGCGTTGCCCCGAAGTCGATCGGATGAGCAGGGAAGGGGATTTCCATCAATATAAGACAATTGCGATATTTTTCCAAGACCGTGGAAGTCGGGAATATCACGAAGGCCGCCGAGCAGTTGAATGTCGCGCAACCTGCGCTTGGCTTGCAGATCCGGCAATTGGAAAACGAACTTGGCGTGCCGCTTCTGGTGCGCCATTCGCGCGGCGTTACACCCACACGTTCCGGTCAGGTTCTCTATGAAAGAGCCTGCGATATCCTGCGCATTGTCGAGAATACGAAGAACGAAATCATGGGCTTTGCGGGAAGCGAAAAGGAAAGCCTGATCCTTGGCATCACGCCGGGCATCACCAACGTCATGGGCAGCAAGATCTTTGTCGATGCCCGCGATGCCTTGCCGAATGTGCACCTCAGCATCGTCGAGGAGATGAGCTATATCCTGATAGAGGCGCTCGAACGCGACGAAATCGATCTTGCGATTGCCTATGAGGTTGCCGACCGGCCCGCACTCCTGCGTTCGCCGCTGCTTGAGGAGGAACTGGTCTTTGTCACCGCGCCGCGGGACGGGCTTGATGCGAATGGCACGATCGAAATGGCCGATGTGCTGGAATATGAACTGGTTCTGGCAGGAGAGCGCGACCCCGTGCGCCAGCTTGTCGTCGCGGCCGCTGAACGGATGGCGCTTCCGCTAAAGGTAAGTTTCGAGGCGACCTCGGTTTCCATGATGAAAAGTCTTGTCATGAAGGGCAACGTGGCCAGCGTCATGCCGCGCGGCAGCGTCGGGTCAGAGATCGACCGCGGGCTGCTGGCCGGGGTGCGTATTGTCAATCCGGTGGTGACCCGAACCCTCTACCTGGTACGTTCGTCGCGACGTGCACCGTTCCAGGCAGAGGCGGAAATTTCGGATTTCCTGTTTTCGATGGTCGACAGCTTTGCGGACCGCATGGGCGTTCTGGCCCACAAGTTCTGAATACCCCCGGCGTCTGTTCAGGGGTTGAATTCCGCCAGTGCCTCTGCCCCGCGTTTCGCGCGTTCCTTGACGGACAGGTGACTGTTCGCCTTCACGGGTATTTCCAGCGACATCGGAATGTCATCGGGCAGGATCCTGATCATTTCAGCGAGGGGAATCGCACCCTGGCCCGGCATCAGCCTGTGCGCGCGCGCCTCATCGACAAGCTTGTCCGCCGACGGCGCTTCGGCGACCGCATCACAAAGTTGCAGATGCGAGATCAACGCCGGATCCAGTGCCGCCAACTCTTCCATGCTCAGCCCGGACCGGAAGCAATGCAAGGCATCCAGTATGATCGTTGCATTAGGGGCGTCGGATTCCTGCACGATCTTGCGGGCATCTTCGAGCGTACCGATGGAGCGGAAAAGCATGAATTCGATGCCGATCATGATGCCGTATTCCGCCGCGAGGGCACAGATTGTCGCGAGACGATGCGCCTCTTCCCCGGGTTGCATGTGACCCGGGCCAAGCGACGGTTCGAAACCCAGGCACGACATCCGCGTCGCGCCAAGCTCGGATGCCGTTTCAAAGGTTGTGTGAAGTGTTTCCCTGTCGGGTTCATGCCCCAGAACCAGCGCCTCCACGTCAAAGATCACAAGGCCCGCGTCATCGGCAGCATGCCGTATGTCGCGAATGAGTTTCCTGTTCCCGACGATCTCGTACTTCAGCTCTTTCATCGCGCCGGAGCGCAGGGGAAGTCCGATGCCCCGAAAACCCGAAGCTGCCGCCGCATCGAGCATCGCCAGCGGTCCCTCGTCATTCAGGCCCAGTTGGGCCAGCGTAATCTGATCAGTCTTCATGTCGGTTCCTCTCTGGTTTCGTTTTTCCCGGCGATGTCGCGCGCGGCGACATAGGCAAAGGTCAGCGCAGGCCCCAGTGTTATGCCCGCCGCAGGATATGTTCCGCCCATGATGGAATGCATATCGTTGCCGACGGCATACAGCCCCGGGATCGGGTTGCCGTCGTCCTTCAAGGCTCGCGCTTTCGCGTCTGTTTTCAAACCACGGGCGGTCCCGAGATCGCCGCTGTAAAGCCCGATTGCGTAGAACGGCGCCTGCGCCAGTGGGGCGAGACAGGGGTTCGGCCCGCACGTCGGATCGCCGAGCGAGACGTTGTGGGCAGAGCCCCCCTTGGCAAAATCGCCGTCAGTGCCGGATCGGGCGAATTCGTTGTGACGGTCTATCGTCGCGGCAAGCGTTTCGGGTCGCATTGACAATCGTTCAGCGAGATCCGAAATCGAATTTTCCTCGATCAGATATTTGTCCCTGATCAGCTTGCGGTTTCCCAGGTGGGCGGGAAACGGGCGTGCAAGGCCCAACCCGTATCGACGCAGAGCGGAGGCATCACAGACAAGCCAGGCGACGGGCTTGCCTTTGCCGGGGTCGGGCAGGGTTCTCAGCGCTGCGCCGAACCGATGATAGGAATCCGCTTCGTTGGTGAAACGGGTCCCTGTGCGGTTGACCGCGATGACACCCGGCTTTGCGCGGTCAAGGGTAAGATGGGCAAACTGCACCTTCTCGCCTTGCCGGGTTTGGCGGATGGACACCGGCGCAAGGAAAAAGGCACTCTTGCCCCTCGGTGCCATGACCGCGCCTGCCGCCTGCGCGATGTCCTGACCTTCGCCCCTTGCGGAGTCTGACGCCATGCTGAAATGATCGGCGTCCGTCTGGCCGCGTTCGGACCGGCTTTTCCCTTCGTGCGCTGCGAATCCGCCCGTGGCCAGAACCACGGCACGCCGTGCCGTCAGGGTGTGGGTCACACCGTCCCGTGTTTCATATCCGATCCCGGTTACACGGTCGTTATCTTTCAGCAATTCACGTGCGGACGCATTCAGGAGAAGGGGTATCCCGGCCTCGAAAACGGACAGCGCAAGCTGCGCGGTCAAGGCGCTGCCCACCACAAGCCGTGTCCCCCGCGTGCCTCTTACGCGATCCAGAGCGTACCGCCCCGTCAATCCGATACTGCGCCAGGTGTCGGCGCGCGTGCGTCCGAAATGCAGCAGGGAGCGGACATCGGCCCGGTTGACCATCATACCGCCAAAAACCAGATGCGTGGGCAGCGGAGCGCGCAGATTTGCAAAGTTGTCCCCCAACCGGCGACCGTCGAATTCGACAACATCCAGAACGCGGCCAAATTCGCTCGCGCCGGGGTTTTCGCAATGATAGTCAGGGGCCACCTTGCGCAGTCGGTAGTCCAAATGGGTATGCTGTTCGAGAAACGCCAGCGCATCCCCGGCATTGTCCACGAAGGATTCCAGCAATGCCGCGTCGGCGTTCTCACCGATGGTTGCGTGAAGGTATTCCAGAACGTCGGCGCAGGTGTCCCCCGATCCTGCGGCACGCGCGGCTTTGCCGAGCGGGATCCAGATCGCCGCGCCGGAAAGCCCCGTGGTTCCGCCGAAGTGGGATGCTTTTTCGATCACGACGACGTCAAGGCCCATCGCCCGGGCCGCACAGGCCGTTGCCAGCCCGGCGGCACCTGACCCGATGACAATCACATCCGTTTCTGTCGGCTTTGGCACGGTGGGGCACCCGCAATTTGATTTTGTCAGTCCGGCCAGCCCGGGCATCGTCGATGCATCGCAGGCTGGCCGCGAGGGCGGGCAGGGTTCAGCGGCGCGCGGCGATGCGCCCGGCTGGTGGAATGGCCACGGCGCGGCAGTCCTCGATCAGTTTCTGAACCGCATGGTTGTCCTTGACCGTGACCCAAAGCGGCGTGCCGTTCTCGATGGCATCGACAAAATGCTCGAACTCTCTGAGAAACTGATTGACGCCGACCATTGTTTCCTTCTCTCCCACGATGTTGTCCAGCTCGTGGTCCTCATCGTTGATGCGGTAGCCCTTCTGGGTCAGGACAATCGAGCCGCTGTCGGTTTCCGCCTCGATGCGCAGACGTCCGGCATCGGTAACCATCAGACCGTCATTGGAAATGGGCGGATGGGTCGACCATGAACTGAGAACGCTGGCCGTGACCCCGCTGGGAGAAACCAGCGCGGTATAGAACAGGTCCTCGGTCGGTGCTTCGTGATGGACGTTGTCCAACTGCGCCATGCGTGGCGTCAGCGGTTCACCGATGAACCATGTCGCAAGATCGAGTTGGTGAATGGCATTGACCAGCAACGCCCCGCCAATCACCGGCTCGCTGCGCCATCCGGCCATCGACGGCTTGCGCACGTTGGTCGAAATATGCAGGCGGCGGACGGGTCCGAGCGTCTTGAGCCCCTCGACAAAGCTGCGGATGTGCGGATTGGTGCGCAACAGATAGCCGGGCATGATTGTAACGTCGGAAGACTCCGCAAACTCGACAAGTTTCTGTGCTTCCTTGGCATCCGGTGCCATCGGTTTTTCGCACATGACGTGGATCCCGGCGTTCGCCAGCTTCCGCGCTGCGGCGGGGTGGAGGCTTGGCGGGAGTGCGAGAGTGGCCGCTTCGATCGTCGAAAGATCCAGATCGTTCAGGCTTGCCACGGCGACCGCGCCGATTTCCTTGGCCTGCGCCGCACAGCCGTCGCCCGGATCGACGACAGCGACAATTTCGTGACCCAGTTTGGTCAGCGCCTCGACATGGCGGATGCCTGCCCAGCCCAAAGATCCGATTACGGCAAATTTCATACTGTGTTCTCCCCTTGCAATCCCAAAATTCAATGTGTTTTCCGCCGCGTGTCGCAGAAGCCGGTAGTCCATCGATCAAACCCGCGCGCGTCGTCAGAGACGGCGACCGAGTGGGGTCGATCGAAAGTTGTCGGCGTCGGAACCGGGATAGAATTCAGACGCCCTGCTGTCGGGTTGATGTAGCAAGGGACATGCAAAACTGTCCAAGAGAAGTTCTGTCTCGTTTCCATTCAAGAATTGGTTGGGAGAGGACAGCGGCAGGTTTTTCCGGTCTTTCCTTTTGTCGGTGTGACTTAGGCTCCAGACCCATTGATTTGGTTGCAATCGGTGCGTCTGACTGATTCAAGCTCCTGAATCTCAGGAGGCATGATGAGCAATCTTTTCTGGTTGAACGACGAGCAAATGGCGCGGCTCCGGCCGTAGTTTCCGAAGAGCCATGGTGTTCCACGCGTTGATGACCGGCGCGTGCTCAGCGGAATTATCTTCATCAATCGCAATGGGTTGAGATGGAGTGATGCGCCCGCTGAGTATGGACCACCGAAGACCCTCTACAACCGATGGAAGCGGTGGAGCGACATGGGGTTTTCGCGAGGATCATGACGGGGCTGGCTGCCGAAGCACCCGACAGCAAGACGATCTCAATCGATGCAACCTACCTCAAAGCGCACCGCACGGCCTCGAGTCTGCGGTTAAAAAAGGGGGCGTGGGCGTCTGATTGGGCGGACAAAGGGTGGCATGAACACGAAGTTGCATGCCGTTACGGACTCGATTGGGCGACCTATTCGGTTTTTCATGACCGCCGGTCACCCCTCTCGGCGATGAAAACATCGCCTGCCGGGCAGTGGTGCAGCGATTACACCGGGGCCAGAGCTCTGGTGAGCAGCCTGCCATCCGCCGAATGGCTGCTGGGAGATCGGGGGTATGATGCGGATTGGTTTCGCGAGGCCCTGATAGATAGGGGCATAAAACCCTGCATCCCCGGACGAAAATCACGCGACAAGCCCATCAAATATGACAAGCGCCGATACAAACGACGAAACCGGATCGAGATTATGTTCGGACGCCTGAAAGACTGGCGTCGGGTGGCAACTCGATACGACCGTTGCCCCAAGGTCTTTCTATCCGCCATAGCGCTCGCAGCCACTGTCTTGTTCTGGCTATAAATCAATGAGTCTGGAGCCTAAAAGTTGCGTTTTTGGGAGGCGGGATCGCAATCTCAATCATTGTCCAAAGCGGTCGACAAGAAGATCGCGGGTTGAACTGCCGTCGTAAGCACCGGCTGAGAGGAATAGATCAACCGGGCCATCAACTTGATCCAACATCTCTGGCAGTGCCGTTGGATCACCGATGGATAATGTCGCAAACTTTCTGATTGCCGTTGCGTCTGGTTTCAGTCTGGCCCAAATGGCGCGCTTTCGGAAGGTGGTATTAGGATTGAGAAGTTGATCAGTTTCAAAAGCTCCCACTACCCGAAATCTGTGATCTTATACGCGGTCTACTTCAATGTTCGCTTTGGTGTCTCGTACCGCGATCTCGAAGAGATCATGGCCGAGCACGGTGTCGTTGTCGATCACGCAACTCTCAATCAATGGGTCTAAAAATACGCCGGCGTGATCGCCAATGAGGCTCATCGTCGGAAGGCCCCGGCCGGTCAATCCTGGCGGATGGGCGAAACTTATGTGAAGGTTAGAGGTCGCTGGATGTATCGCTACCGAGCGATCGACAAATGCGGGTAGACCCTTGCTCTAGGTTATTCGAGGCGGTGCCGAGCACAGGCCAAGCGCGTCTTGGACGACCCAGACCGTTAGATCCCCGCGTTGTCGTACACCTTCGTTGTATTCAGACTAGTTCGTCACCCGCTGCTTTTGCTTGGGGCTTTTGTCACGACGAGCGGCGTTGAACTTGTGTGGTATTTAAAGCATCCTGAAAGGAACGGACTTCCTCGATATCAGCCAAGAGACGATCCCTGCAACACGACCCATCGGAACCTACTTATCGGTAGATCAGTGTCGGCAACCACATGGTGATGCCGGGAATGAACGTCACCAGAATCAACACAATCACCAGCGGAATGAGGAACGGCGCCGTTCCGACAACGCATTGCTCGAAGGGAATTTTTGCAACTCGCGCGAGCACATAGAGCACCATCCCTACCGGCGGCGTCAAGAGGCCAAGCATCAGGTTCAGCACCATGATCACCCCAAAATGAACCGGATCGATGCCCAGAGTTACGGCAATGGGCAACAAGACAGGCACCAAAATTGTGATGGCGGCCACTGTCTCCATGAAACACCCGACGGCCAGCAGGATCAGGTTCATCAGGATCAAGACCACCCAAGGCTTGTCGGACACGGCTAACAAGCCAGCGGCAAACTGTTCGGGCACACGGTTGCTTGTCAATATCCATGCAAAGATCGCAGCGGCTCCAACAACCATCAGCACCACGGCAGTTGTCTCGATTGTATCGTAACTGACCCGCAGAAAACGGGGGATCGACAAGGTGCGGTACACGACCATGCCCAGAAACAACGCCCAAGCACAGGCTGCGACTGCAGCCTCGGTCGGGGTAAACGCGCCCGACAGAATACCACCGACGATAATGAGAGGCGTAAGCAAGGACAGGAATGCGCGTCGGAATGTAGAAAACAGAACCGACCAGTAGAACGCTTGATCCCGCTCAAAACCACGTGTGCGGGACATAATCGCAATCATGATCATCAACGACACCGCCATCAGTATTCCGGGAATGAACCCGGCGACGAACAATTGTCCGATGCTGGTGCCCGCAACGACCCCGTAGATCACCATGGGCAGCGAAGGCGGAATGATCGGGCCGATGGATGAGGATGCGGCGGTGATGCCCACTGCGAATTTGGGGTCGTATCCCGCATCACGCATTGCCTTGATCTCGATTGCTCCAAGCCCCCCCGCATCGGCCACAGCCGCGCCGGACATACCTGCGAAAATCACACTGGCACCCACGTTCACATGGCCAAGGCCACCACGCATCCAACCTACCAAAGCCAGCGCGAAATTAAATATACGTTCAGTGATCCCGGCGGTGTTCATCAGATTCCCAGCGAGGATGAAAAACGGCACCGCTAGCAGGGGAAAGCTGTCGACCCCATTAATCATCCGGTGTGCAACGACCATGGGTGGTGGTGTACCAGTGGCAAAAATAAAGACGACAGACGCACCAGCAAGGGCAACGGCCACGGGAACGCCAAAAACCAGCATCCCGAACAGCATTACGAATAGCCAAATGATGTCCACGCTGAACTCCTAGTCAATCGCGCGGATCTGGTCCGCATATTTTTCCGGATCAATCAGTTTAGAACTGCCATCCCGAAGATGGCGCCACATGTTCCACGCGGAATACAGCGCCATGCATACAAAGGCCGCAGCTACGATCCAGTAAATTATGGATTTGGGCAGCTCGAGCGAGACCATCAATTGCCGTGTCCGCCCGGCAATCTGCGCCGTCAGGACTGCCAGCACGGCAAAGAACCCCGTCGTGACAGCGTCGATCGTGAATTGGGCAATCTTGCGCCCGGTGCGAGGCACCCAGCGATAGACGAATTCAACGGCAATGTGGCTCTGCTTGCGCGTGGCCATGACCCCGCCAATGAAGGTCACACCGATTAGGAGATAGCGCGCAATTTCCTCAGTCCAGGCAACAGAGTCATTCAAGATATAACGCGTAAAAAATTGCAGGAACACGACCCCTGCCAGCACCCAGAACAGGATCAGGACAACACCATCATCCCATTGCTGATCGGACAAGTCTATCTTTTCCTCCTCAAGTGCGATGGGCGCAGTGAGGTGGGCATCTTCGGTGGGCGGCTTCATTGCGATATCCTTAGATAAATGGCCAGGGCACATCATCGCCCTGGCCTGGTACTCAAGGAAATAGACGGTTACTGGATGGCTTGCAGGCGGTCATAGGTCGCCTGATCCCAAGTTGCCGCTTCGCCGTTGTGCAGCTTTTTCACCGCTTCGATGAACGGGCCACGATCAACCTCATTCACTGTCACGCCTTCGCCGCGGAACCACTCAGCCAACTCGCCCTCAGCCTTGATGATGGCGTCGGTGGCACAAACAGCGGTCTGCGTCGTCACGGCACTGAGAGCCTCACGGTCGGCTTCGTCCATGCCATCCCACGCAGGACCGCCGACGATGGTGAGCAAAGCGTCGGTAATGTGGCCGGTCAGGTTAATGTTTTCCTGAACCTCGTAGAACTTTTTGGCCTGAATCGTCGGCAGTGGGTTTTCCTGCGCGTCAACAGTACCTTGCTGCAACGCCAGATAGACCTCCGCAAAAGCGATCGGAGCAGGGTTTGCACCAACCGCCTCGGGGAACATCATGTAGAGCGGGGCATTTGGCACCCGGATTTTCATGCCGTCCATGTCTTCTGGCGCGAGAACGGGCGTGTTCGAGGTCACATGGCGGGCGCCGTAATATGTCATCGCGGTAATATGATTGCCCGTCGCGTCGGTATAACCTTGAGACAACTCCGCAAACAGGTCCGAGTTGCGGTAATTATCCCAATGGTCATAGTCACGGAACATGAAGGGCGCGCCACCGATCGAGATCGGGCCGTATGAACGTCCGGCAAACAACTGCCCAGTATAGATGATATCGACAGTGCCAAAGCCCAGACCCTCGTTGATGTCGACTTCTTTGCCAAGCGACGATGCCGGGAAGACTTCGATGCCGTAGCGGCCATCCGTGGCTGTCATCAGCAAGTCGTTCGCGGCGACAGCACAGGTGTGGTATGGCTCGCTTGTTTCATAGACATGCGCCCATTTCAGCTTTGTTTCGGCGGCCGCCATCGCAGGCAACAGCCCCATCATGGCAACGGTCGAAACACCAAGCGCAAATTTGGTTTTGATTTTCATAGTAGTCCTCCCTGATTTTTTCGCGGACTTGCTAACAAGGCGACCGCGTTCGATCGACAGCTTTTATGTTTCCGTGAGGTAAGGCAAGCCGACTCTGCTATTGGCGACGCATTTTCGAAGCAAGAGACCTTTTGATGGCCCTGATCAGATGGGAAACACCAAGGGGCCACTGCGTGAGGTAGTGTCGCAAAGTTTCCGGCCCGGCGAAGGTAGCTATACTATTGGACACGCTTATCCAGCGAGTATTGCGAGCAATGCAAAGCCTGACTGCTTTGTCTGGTCAAACAGACCTTACCGGATCATATGCGCGACTTCTATTTCGGCAAGAGAAGCAGACGCTGAATTCAGCGATTTGAACGTTTTCATCGGGCGGGTGAGTTTCTTGTTGAAACGGTGGTCTTGCTCAATGCTGTTGTTGAAATATCTAGTTCGCCTGACCGTGATCAACCAACACCAGCCGCACATCACGAGTAGGCAGTTCATATTGAACAAGCCTTCCGTGTCCGACCCGCTCTTGTCGACAAAAACTTTGTCTGGCCAATCACTACTGCCGATGGCTTTCAGGGGCTTTGATGTTGTAACCGCCCCGAGAGAAACAAGCCGATCACACAACCGCCTCCCGGCTCGATCCGGCAAAGGCAGTTTCCAGAACCAAAGCCGCCCGCGTCCCGGTATCCAGCCAGATCGCTATCCGGGCGGGTGCAACCTTGGGTAATGCGCAGTGGAGCACCTTGATCGATATCACCCATTCAACCCTGCGCCGTCAGTGCAGGTAGACCTCCCCCGCGGGCCCAGGCAGACCTCCGGGTCTTAACAGATGAACGGCATCGCGCAACTCCCCTGCCCGCTCCGGACGGCCCGAGAACGCGACGCAGGCCTCTGCAGCCGCCAAGACCAACCGCTCCCGTAGCAAGGCTTGGGGGTCTCATCCTGTCGCAACACAACATCCAGATGTGCCAGCGATGCCCCGACAAAAACGCCACATCTTCAAGTGCTTCACCATGGCCGGAGGTGACCCAAGACGGCATCCGCGGTAGTGTGTCGAGGCAGAGTTCAAGATTGGCGGGCGCAAGTTTCATGTCCAGAGATCGTTCTGAAGCGGCGCTTTCTACTACAATATATCGTACAACCCGCCTCACTTCACACCTCGATCTTACATCCAATAAGTTTGCATTATCGGACAGGTCAATATATGCTCATCGCATGTCCGAATTGGTCTCATTTTTTAGGTGGATTTGCCCGAGATCGGCTTTCTCGTCGACGTCATTCCCAGTTATTGGAAGGACGGAGCGGTTGCACGATCTACGGGGTCGTGCTTCGATCTATACGCGCTCACACACCATCGATCAAGATATCCAATGCGCGCTTCAAAACATCGCGATGATCGGCCAAAGAGCCAACAGATTCACGCAACTCGGCCCCTGGAATTGCTGCAAGCTCCTGCACCCGAACGATCCACAGCGCCCCGTCAAAATCAACAGAGGGCGTCAGGCCCGGAAACGCTGTGTAACGCCCAGCATCCCGCAATGGGACCACAATGCGAGACGCGTCGATACCGATCAGGTCAGTTTGCAGGTCAACAACAAGTTGCCCGCCGCTCAGGCGATAAAGGTCAAACTGCGCCATGCCGGGGAACGTCTAGAAGCTTCGAAACGAGGCAAGCGGCAACCCGTCTTGGGCAACCTCCTCGGCATAAGCGTTGATCGCACTCTTGTTCTCTATGCGCCACAGACGATTACGCTCGGTCTTGGCGGCTTCAGCAATCGCTGCCTCGGCGAGGCGCGACATATTGAGACCAAGTGAGCGGGCGGTTTCAGCCACGTCAGCATCCAGCGTCAGATTCACCTTTACTCGTCCCATCATAGCCTCTTGGAGAATACGTATGATTAAAGAGTATAAATCAGGCACTTCGACAACACAAGACGGATCAGATGCCATCACCCTGCCCTCCCATGTCGCCGGGTCCGGCACACAGGATCGGCTGGTCGACACCGCTCGAGTCTATGCCCACGCCGCGGCGTCGGACAACACGCTGAAGGCCTATGCCAGGGACTGGGCGCATTTCGCCCGCTGGTGCCGGATGAAGGGAGCGGAGCCCCTGCCCCCCTCGCCCGAAATGATCGGGCTTTACCTAGCCGATCTGGCATCCCCTTCGGACCCCTCCCCTGCCCTTTCTGTCAGCACCATCGAACGCCGCCTCTCCGGCCTGGCCTGGAACTACGCGCAGCGCGGCTTTGCCCTTGATCGCAAGAACCGCCACATTGCCACGGTGCTGGCCGGGATCAAACGCAAACACGCGCGCCCACCTGTGCAGAAGGAAGCGATCCTGAGAGACGACATTCTCGCCATGGTGGCCACCCTGCCCTACGATCTGCGCGGACTGCGTGACCGGGCGATCCTGCTCCTGGGATATGCAGGCGGTTTGCGGCGATCCGAGATCGTCAGCCTCGACGTGCACAAGGACGACACGCCCGACAGCGGCGGTTGGATCGAGATCATGGACAAGGGTGCCCTGCTGACGCTCAACGCCAAGACCGGCTGGCGGGAGGTCGAGATCGGTCGCGGCTCATCGGATCAGACCTGCCCGGTGCATGCGCTGGAACAAGGGCTGCATTTTGCGAAGAAGGATTTCGGGCCGGTCTTCGTGAGCACCGCGCGCGACGGCAAGACAGCGCTGGACGCGCGGCTCAGTGACAAGCATGTCGCCCGCCTGATCAAGCAGACAGCGCTGGACGCGCGGCTCAGTGACAAGCATGTCGCCCGCCTGATCAAGCAGACCGTGCTGGACGCGGGTATCCGGTCGGACCTGCCCGAGAAGGACCGCATCGCCCTGTTTTCCGGCCACTCCCTGCGCGCCGGGCTTGTCTCTTCGGCCGAAGTCGATGAGCGCTACGTCCAGAAACACCTTGGACACGCCTCCGCCGAAATGACCCGCCGCTACCAGCGCCGCCCTGACCGGTTCCGCGTGAACCTCACCAAGGCTGCGAGGTTGTAGGGACGTGCCCTATTGAACATGACCTTTCAACAAGCGCGTCAACATATGGCGAATGTGATCCTGTGCACCGAAGAAAACCGCGATAATGACGACACGCGTTCGCTCCTTATCCGGCAGAAACCAGACCACGGCCTTCTCCTGCCGAACGAAACGCAAGCCAGGCCTGACATCTGGCCGAAGCGTTCCAACAAACGGAGCAGACAATAGTTTGTCCATCGAGGCTCGTATCCCGCGAATACGATCGGCCGCCCGGATGCGTGCCGCATCGGAATCTTCGCCTAGATCGACATAAGACCTGCATAGATGGTCAAAAATCAGCTCAAAATCCTGTTCCGCTTCGGCGGAGAACTCAAGTTCCCACATCAGGTGCGCGTTGCTTTCGAGCGATCATCTGTTCGATCCGCGTATCCATTTCACCGGCAGACACCATTGGTCCGCTTACACGCCGATCAACAAGTTGTCGCAACGCCGCAAGTTCAAGTTCATCAGCTTCATTTTTCTGACGGAGCAATTCAAGGCCTTGCTGAAGAACAGAGCTCAAGCTCGCATACTGGCCCGTCTCGACCAGAGATCGCGCAAAACGGTCTTGAGGGTCGGTCAGAGATATTGACGATTTAACGGACATCGCATCGCTCCTTTTCGAGACACGGTAGCACTCAGTCGCACTAGCTTCAAGATGAGAGTGGACCATCACGCCGCCATCCCACTCAAGCGCCCATAGAAACTCCGTTCCAGATGCAGCTCCCCTGCCCCGGCTTTCTCGACCATACCGCGCAGATATCCGCCCGGTGAGGTCACTTCGCCATCGCTGAACTTATCGAATATCAGCGCCATGGCCGCAGCGGCCGCCTGTGGCCCCAATCGGTCTTGCGCAACGGCCCAGGCGTGTTCCGACACACCCACCATCGGCCGAACCTGTGCGGCAACCCGGTGCAGTTCGCTCCAGTTTTCAACATAGCCGCCCAGGTCCCGCGACATCTGGGTAAATCCAGGACATGCCTGCATCACCGTCCCCAAATCCAGCACTGCCCCGCGTTTTTTCTTCGCGGTTGTGCCCCTATTCCCCTGCTCCGTCTCAACGGGCGCTTCAGCATTGGGCTTGGTCACCACGTCCGCCGCTTCCTCGTTTTCTGAGGAATTACTAATTACAGGATAAGGTTGATTTGTATTTAGTATGTGAGGTTCATTAACGGACCCCTTGGGGTTCATTTCTTGGATATACTTGGTGGAAAGTTCACCATTTTCTGTGTCGTTTTCCACAGGCATTTCAACAACTTCGTCCTGCTCCATAAGGGCCGCGTCAATTTTCACCTTTAGGGCCGTGAAGTGCTGAAGCAGGTCAAACAGCCTGTCAGACCCCACCGAGCCCCTTGGCAGCCGATCCAGAAGCGCCTGAAAGGCCGCTGAGAGCGCGGTCCAGGGACCTGAGACGGCCTGTTCCAACGCGGTTTCGAGCTTGGCGCGGATCGTACGACGCACGATCGTGATCTGACGTTTCGCGCGTGCACAGAGTTGCCGTTCGGCCTGTAGATGAGCAAAAAGAACTTCAAATTCTTCTGCCCGTGCGGCCAAGGGCGCAAGATCATAGCCATAGGCCTCGATGATATGCCCTTCGGCATCCCTGTGGCCCCATCGTTTGCCATTGGGGCTGTCCTTGAAGGCAATGAGGCCGGCATCAACAAGCCGCCTGGCATGGCGTTTGAGCGCAGACAGGGAAAACCCGGTCTGCTCCATCAGATAGGCGTTAGAGGCCCAGACAATGGGCCGCCTGCCCTCTTCCCAGTCCTGAGACTGTGTAAACGCCCCAAACGTATCGAGCAGCATCATATCGCTGGCCTTCAATCCGATATGCGCCGCCACCCGTTTGCACGCCAAAAGGGCCTTGTTTTTGGGTATAGCCAATTGTTCACCGGCTTGGGCAAGCTGTTCAGCGATGCTAAGACCCGGTGTTGGCTTACGCCAACCTGTATGTTTCATGCCTGTATTCCACCTCCGTTTTATGTGGAGGCAAAAGAAATCCGTTCACCTAATCGGTGTTGCTTTGTTGACAGCGATTCGCGAGAGAGGTATCTATCAGGTGTTCAAATTGATTAGATCAGCTCTCAGGCCGCTCGGTTTGGGGGCTTTTCTTTTGCCGTTAGTTCACTTGGTCTTCTCCTGTTTTTGCGAAAGAAATGCTTGGTAGAGGCCATCAAGATTCTCGGCTAGATAGTCACCGAACGCCGAGGCGTCTGTTGATGTCAGTGAGACGCTGAACGCTTTGCCAGACTTGCCTACTACACCTTTGATCCGTCCGCCGTTGGCGGTCCAAGTCCGCTTTTCCGGACTCGCACGTTTCGCCTTCTTCCGAACCGCCTGGCCCTTTTCAGTAAGCTTGCTTAGGAGGTGTTCAAACCGTGCGTCGCTTTGCAATTCAGAAAAGCTTTGTTCTGCCACCAATTGCTGCGCCAACTTCACGTTTGCCGGGGCGACCATCAACTTCTTGAAGCCTTCCCAGCGATCCCTGCCAATTTGTTTTGCGGGACCGACAGCATCTATAATGTCGCGGGGAATCTGCTGTGCAACGGACATCATTCGGGAAAGAAGTGTTCCATCTACAGTCAGTGCAGACATGATGACATCTTTAGGCTGCCCAATTTCTGATAGGCTTCTTGCAAAGACCGCTTTCTCAATGAACGATAGATCCGCCCGAGCTGTGTTCTCATGACCCTGTGCAAGAATATGGGCAACGTCGTCCATGGTTTTGACAACAGCACGAACCATGCGTCCCAACTCAGTCGCGGCGCGCACGCGCCTATGGCCGAAGACGACCATGAAGCGTCCAGATGCATCGGGATGGGGGCGCAACAATACAGGCGTGTCTTGCTGCCCCGATTTAATAGAGGCCTTGAGTTCTTGGTACGCTTCGTCATCAACCCCGAGCCTATCACTGACAAAGGAGCTGTCGATTATGTCCGGCGATATTTCAACAATCGTTTCGCCATCCACCATTCGGCGCGCGTCTTCGGCGAGGCTGTCGATGGAGACCTTCATGGATTTGGACGCACCGCGCATGGCGTAATTTGTGCGACCGCCATCAGATGCTTTTTCGGCAGCTGGATCCATAACGCTTTTCAAGAGGTCTTTACGTGCCATTATGTCCCTCCAAACTGGCTGTCTTGAGGCTTTTTCTGGTCTCAATTCTCAAATCTGCACGGCTGTCAAAAGCCTCCATCATTGTCGCCCCCAAGCTTCGTGAATGAGGTCAGTGATCTCGTCATTTACAGCATTGAGCGAGTTCAGCGCGCGATCATATGTGGCGCGCACAAACTGGGCCCGCTCAACCTCATATAGGGTTTGTTTGGTGATGCCCGCGTCGGAAATCGCTGTAGATTTAACCATATGAGATTGCAGCATCTGGCCTGGGAACATGGCTTGCATGAAGCCAACCATTTGCTTTTGCGGGCTGTCCGTCGGCTCAAATCGGGTCACAAGGTAGCGGAACCATTTCAGGTTCATCTGAGCCCCCGCATCACGGATCGTTTTCATAATTCCGCCCAACATGAGAAGAAACTGGCTCATCGACATCACGTCCAACATTTGAGGATGGACGGTGATAAGAACTGAACTTGAGGCGGTGAGTGCCGTTAGGGTCAAGTAACCTAGCTGTGGAGGACAATCGATAACGACGATATCGTATAGGTCATCAACTTCCTTCAACGCCTCGGATATCCGAGTGAAGAAAGCACGGCCAGCTTGCGGATCCCGGCTCGTCAAGGCGACCGGCGTATCGTACTCGTACTCCTGAAGATCCAGACTCGCAGGAACGATATCGAGGTTTGGAATATTCGTTGAACGGATCACTTCAGTGATGGAGCGCCGTTCGCCATCGTAACGCAATGCCTCGTAAAGAGAGGGGACCTCATCCAACTCTGGTTGAATGCCATGGAGCGCCGTAAGCGATGCTTGAGGATCCAGATCGATCGCCAGAACCCGATGACCGCGCAGCGCTAGGTGCTGAGCAAGATGCGCTGCAGTAGTGGTCTTGCCCGAACCACCCTTAAAGTTCACAACCGATACGACGTGAAGATCTTCACCGTCTTGACGATGTGGCACATATCGTTTCTTCCCGGAACGACCATGCTTGTCGAGATAAGCTCTTAACTCAAGCATCTGTTGCGCCGAATAGCTGCGCCGCCCTGAGGATGACGTCGTCGGCTCCGGACCTTTTCCCTCAAGGTGCAATTTCTTGATGTTGGATTGGGTCACCCCGAGGAAGTAAGCTACTTCGGCCAGGGTAAACTGGCGTAGACTCTTTTGCGCATCAGGAGGATACTGCTCCATGCGCAACATATTGAGCCTGTCAGAAATCAATTCTCCTTGCTGAAGGATGATCTCATCGAAAGGCCTAGTCGCCTCGTTGTTCTCGAATTCCCTCATAGTCGCTGCCCGCTCTCGACAAAATATCGCTTTTAGCGCGATTTACCTTACATAAGTGTCATTAACGAGTAACCGCGAGTCGAGCAACAAGTTTTCCACAGCAAACCTTGTACTGACAGCCTATCGGGACAAACCCTACATCTTGTGGATTCCTTAGCCAACGGCACCAAGTTGACACGGGCGCAAATTAACTGGCTACCTGATCTACTTGGTAGTTCGTCAACATCTGCTTGTATTAAAACTACTTTTTGGCCATTGCACGGCTGTCAAATCGATGACGGTGGCAACAACACTACGGTGGACGCAAAAGAATGCGTATACCACGCCTCTGAGCGGATTTTTCCATTGAGCCTACACATGGACCCAATGTGCAGAAACTTCGCATCGGCGAAAAGCCGTTCATCTTGTGAGCGCCCATCGCAAGAACACGGCAGAGCGATTCTCTTAGCTGGCTGACACGAAGTTTCTACACAGTTACTGGCTGCGCCAACGGTATACCGAGACAGAAATTTTGCGGTGGATCACCGGAAGCCTGACCTGTCCACAGTGCCGGGGGAAGGACTGCATGGCGTGGGTGATTGTTGAGGCGGTTCACGATTCTGCGCAAACGGGAACGCAGAAAAGCGAGGCTTATGGCCCCGTGCCCTCCGATGAAGGCATGTAAAGCGGCTCAATGTTTGCCACCCGAACCCTAACAGTCATATTTCGTTGGCGCTTCTCACCCAGATCAGTGCGGTAGTTTTCTCGGATTGTCACGGCGTAGCTGTCACGGTCGCCGGTCGGCGCGATGCTGTAGCGTTTGGATGATCTGCCGCGTCTGACCCACATCGCGGCATAATCGGGGATCTGTTCCGGCAGAGCGGCGATGCTGGCCGCGAACTCTGCCCGCAACCAGTCGATGCCTTCCACAATGGTCCGCTTGTCGGCGGCGGTGATGTGCCGCCCCTTCAAGAGCGACACTGCGGGTTTCTTGATGAAAGTCATGCCACGTCCTCCTGCCGGACAATCTTGCCCGTCGACCCGATAAACCGCCCGCCGGAGCAGCTGGTCCAGCCCGTCTTGAGAATGTCGCCGGGCGTCATTTGATAGGGGAAGATCGTCGCTTCGCCTTTATCATCGCACACGAAGATCCAGCCGCCGGTTCCTTGGTTGTCGCGGTAGCTGATCGCTTCATCCTCGGTGTTAAAAAAATGGATGCTGCGGCGACTGCTGGTGGGAGAGTCTTCCGCGACCGCCGAAACAGTCCCTGCGCCGATCTGGCGGTCCAATTCCGCTGCACGCCATTTCAGAAAGGCGCGTGCCATGTCGCCGAGGGTTCTACAGGTATCAAAAGCCTCCTGTTCTGCGGCGGCATTCCAGTTATCGGCAAGGCCGAGCGGCCACCCGCCGAAGTCATCTGGCAGATGGCATCCGCTTGCCAGTTCAAGCGCCGCAACGCTCTGGACGTTCTGAAGGTGACGCGGATCGTGCTGTTTGTGGAATGCAAAGCAGTTCATGCCCTTGTCTCCTTGTGTTCGGCAACCTCGGCGCGGTGGGTCCGTTTTTCTGCGCCGCGCTGCGTCGGATGCAAGTGGGTTTGTCCATCGCTGGCAACGCATGCCCAACGGTCCTGGAAGCGGGCCGTGTCTTCACCGGTGTCCATGTCATGCGCCAAGGCGCGGGTGAAACTCGGGTTTTGAAAAACCATGTCTGACGTTCCTTTGTGGGGATGCCACGGTTCCGGTCTTGATGCCGAAAATCAGGGCGGGGTTTCTGGCGAGAGAGCGCAAAGCGCGTCCCTCTCCTGAAAGCCTGCCACCCGGCGAGGGCAGGGGGGGGGAACCGCCGCAATGCTGAAATCAAACCCAAAGGGGAGGGGGATCACCCGGTCTGCACAAACCGAAGGTGCGGAAGGCCGGGGAAACCCTTTGGGTGCAGATTTCAGGGTTGCGGTGGGGGACCGGCGGTCCCCAGACGCACGGCCAAAGCCGTGCCACCCGGGATCGGGGCGTTCGGAGCTGGCGACGAAACCCCCGCTGCCCCAGTGATCGTTTCCCGAATAGGTCGTTCAAAAGGCCGCAGCCGACCATGAGACAAACTGCGCGTCCTGGCTCGGATGAGACAGGGCGCGCATCAATGGATCAGGGAGGATGGGCGCGAAGGGTGCGGGGTGAAGGTCAGCTCTGCTCGCCAGAGACCAGAGCGCGGTGCAACGCCCAAAGGGCGGGGCAGGGGCCGAGCATCAACAGCCCTTAAATGGATCGAAGCCGAGTTGCGTTTTCCGCGTAAGGATAGGCAGGACCGTAGGCGACACCGTCCTGCTCGAAGAACCCAAGGAACCCAACCAGCCAGGCACGGTGCAACTGCGAGCCTGCGATGGCCATGCGCAATCGGCGGGGCAGGGCCTGCTGTGCGTGGCCCGCCAGATAGACATGCAGATAGATCAGGGTCATGGCGCGGCGATAAAGTGAGATCATAGTGGACTCCCTGCCGATTACTTGCGGCGCGAAACCAGGCCGTCCGGGGAGAAGCCGTCAACATTGTCTTCGGTTTCCCGCCACATCCGACGGCCATCGGCGGAGACGTTGATCTGTGTGTTGGGGGTAAAGCGGAAGATTTCGCCACTGCCTTCGAGGTGCGTTTTCTCGGCGTCCTTCTCGACCACGACGCCGCCGTCCGGATCGATGCGGATCAGAACATTATCGACCACGACCCTGATCTGGGTGTCGTCCAGAACGACGCCGGACCAGCCAAGGGCGCGATCACGGCGGACCACGATTTTATCCGAGTGCATCTTGATCTGCACATCGTCATTGTCGTCAGCGCCGCGCAGAACAACGACGGTCTCCTGGTCTTCGGGCTTGGCCAGCAGGCGGGCAAACGCATCCTTTGGGCGCCAGAAATAGGGCGCGTCCCGCCTCTGCTTGTTCTTGTTCTTATGGAACGCAATCAGCAGCTCGGCCGACTTCCAGACAGCGCGAACGGATGTAGGAACACGGGACATTTCAGCGGCCTTTCTGGTGGAATTACCTATGGTTGAGTCTACCATGAAAGTGTGTTTTATCCTACTATATTAGATGCTTAAGGCGGTGTTTCGCTCCAATTCGTCTCGTAAAGGCCACCTATTTCGGCTTCCAGAAAACACTATACCCGGTCGAGATATTTGTCGTGGTCGTAAAAGGCATAAGCGGGTAGCGCCCCGCAGCCGCGTGCAGCAAGCCCGATACTTCGAGATCAAAAAAGGGTTATGGAGCTGCACAGCTCATCCTGCTTGCTTCTTGCGACTCGGGAACGGTGGTAAGGGTTTGCCAGTCAGCCGGGCAACAGCGCTCGGGCAAAGGCAGGATGGCGATGCGCAACTTTCTTCGGATGATGACGACGGCCCTGGCAATGTTACCGGTTCAGCTTTCGGCGCAGGACCTGCCTCCGGGAGAAGGGCAGGAACTCGTGATGGCGTCCTGTACGGGCTGTCATGGCACACGCAACATTCGTAACGCGCTCGGCTATTCGGCTGAGGACTGGAAGACGTTGGCCCTGACGATGATCGATCTCAACGGCACCCCTGAACTGGATATCATCTCCGCCTACCTGACCGAGCATTTCCCACCCAGCGACGCGCGTGCGCCTGTACGCGTTGACGGGCCGGTGCAGATCGCCTTCGAGAGTTGGTCAGGGCCGACCCGCGGCCAGAGGGCACGGGACCCGGTCGAGGCGCCAGATAAATCGATCTGGTGGACCGGACAATGGGCCGATGTGGTGACACGATTGGATCCGGAAACCGGAGCGATGCGCGAATACGATCTGCCATCCGGAGCGCGGGCGCATACGGTGACGGCCGCCGAAGATGGCATGATCTGGTACACCGGCAATGGCAACGGCACCATGGGCCAGCTTAATCCGGAAACCGGCGAGATAACGATCTACCCGATGCCCGACCCGGCCGCGGGCGATCCGCATTCGGCGATCGTGGCGCCGGATGGACGTGTCTACTTCACCGTGCAGCGCGGCAACAGGGTCGGTCGGGTCGATCCGGTGTCGGGCACCGTTGATCTTGTCACCATGCCCGTGCCCGGCGCGCGCCCGTATGGGATCAAGCAGGCCAATGACGGCACGATCTGGGTGGCGGCGAACGGGTCGAACCACCTGTTCAGCCTTGATCCCGAAAGCCTTGCGGTCACCAGCCACGAAATCCCGCACACCGACAGCCATATCCGGCGGCTGGACATCGCCCCGGATGGCACGATCTGGTACGTCAATTCCGGCCGTGGCCGCATCGGACAGTTCGACCCCAAGAGCGGCGCGGTGCGCGAGTGGCCCAGCCCGAGCGGGTCGCGCTCGCACCCCTATGCCATTGCCTGGTTCGATAATGCGGTGTGGTACAATGAATCCGGCATGCGGCCGGACATGCTGGTCCGCTTCGACCCCGTTGCCGAAAGCTTCCAGAGCTGGCCAATCCCGTCTGGCGACATCCACGCCGGGATCCTCAGGCACATGCGGGTCACCCGCGACGGCTCGGCGCTTCTGATCCACCAGAGCGCAACGAACACCGTGATGCGCGTTCGGGTGCACCCGGACAGCTGACCCTGTCGCCATTGATTGCGGGCCGGTGCAACTTACCCTTCATTGCTCACGTGCCTGGATCGGTGTGGGCGTTGCCAGGGGATCGCTTGAGGGCATCGCATTCCGGCAGCGGACCTTCCGGCTAACCGCAGCGAAATGTTAAAACGAGCCCCAGAACGACCGATGCTGCAACGCGCACGGATGTCCGCTATTGTGCCTTCGAGATTGAAACAAGGATGGAGGTTTGGGTTGTGGACTGGGACGAGATGGCACGCCCATGGCTGGAAGCGGCGCCAGACCTTGAAACCTCGTTCAGTGAAGTGTTCGACGCTCTGTTTCAGGCGGCAAATCTGAAATCTGGAGAGGCCGTCTTGGATGTGGGCTGCGGCACTGGACCAACGCTTGTCTATGCGGCCAAGGAAGTAGGCCCGGAAGGCAGTGTTGTAGGTATTGATGTTGCTCCGCCGCTGGTCGCGGTCGCTCAGAAACGTGCCCCAAAAAACGTGGAGTTGATAGTTGGGGACGCCGGAACTCATGGGTATGAGCAAGGCAGCTTTGATGCTATCGTCGCAAACTTCGGCATCATGTTCTTCAATGACAATACAGCGGCGTTCGAAAACCTTCGTTCCGCTATGAAACCAAGGGGGCGCATGGCGGCAACCTTCTGGGCCACACCACCGGAGAATCCTTGGTTTTCTATGCCGCGCCGTATCGTCGATAGCTTCGTCGACGACGTTCCAAGACCCGATCCATCCGGTCCCGGGCCAATGCGCTTCGGCGACCCAGCTTCACTTGAAACGATTATGGAGAATTCCGGTTGGAAACCCAAATTTCGAACGCTTGATCTGATGTTGCGACCGCCGGGTTCGGCTGAACGCGTTGCAGACCTCCACATGAAGGTGACCGTCGGCATGATGCTCAAGGGCGTTGAGGTATCTGAACAAAAGCTAAGTGAAATCCGGATGGCTGTCGCTGACGCCTGCCAGCAATACCAGTGCGAAGAAGGTATTGCCGTACCTGCCAAAATTCACGTTGTTGAAGCAGTCGCAGTATAGCTTTGGGAGCGGACATTCGATCTGGGTAAGGTCATAGGCAGGAAATCCCGCGTCTTACTAGTTCGCGCACGATGCAGCGAACGGCGCTGGTTCCCGAACCCGCCGCTCGTGACTGACGCGGCGAAACCTGACTGAGAGCCCGATGCAGACAAATATTTCTCGCCGGGCAGTTAGGCGTCTTCCAGCAAACCGGCTTTGGACAAACCTTGCAGCATCATCATTTCGTGTGAGGGGTCTGCCAAAGTCAGTCGTGCCAAACGCGTTCGGATTGCGAAAGTTGGATTGATCTCCATCATTTCGGTCCAGACAGTACGTGCCTGTTCAATTTCTCCTAGATGGCCAAGGGCAGAGGCCAACCAGGCTCGGCCGATGTCAGTATCCTTGACGAGCAAAACACGCTCTCGCAGCAGCAACGCCGCAGTTTCGAAATTCCCCTTTAGAAAATGTGCCATTGCGAGAAACTGAAGGTATTGATGCCGAAAGGACGGCTCCAGGCGGATAGCGCGTTCGATAGCATCGATCGCTTCCGGCAGACGCCCCAATGCCAATTCCAGCTCGCCCTTGGTGAACCATCCCAAAGAGTAATCTGCGCTTTTAGACATTGCTTTTTCGAGCGTTTTGCTGGCGAGTTCAAGTTTTCCCTGCCAGCGCGCGACCACCGCATAGGCATGGTTTGACCAAAGACCATCCGGATCGATTTCAACGGCATGCGCCGCCAATTTGTCCGCTTCTTGCATGGCCTCTTGGGACGTTCGCCCGGACCAATGGTTGTGATAGTCCAACAAGTGCATCAATGCCAACATGCCATATGGATCAGCATAGTTCGGATCCTTCGAAATAGCCCGTTCGCCATATAGAACTGCCTGTTTCCAGCCCTCAGCATTCATGCCCGGAAAGAACAGGAACCCCCGCATGCGCATGTAGTCTTCGTGCGCATCGATATTTGAAGTGCCAGTGTCGTTGATATTCGCGCGTTCTGCCGGTGAAAGTTTGATTTTCAATGCGTTCACGATCTCGAGCGTGACTTCATCCTGAACTGCGAAAATATCCGTCAACTCCCGGTCGAAGCGGTCGGCCCAGATATGGCTGCCGGTGGTAGCGTCGATCAACTGTGCATTGATCCGGACCCGATTTCCGACTCGTCGGACGCTGCCCTCCAAAACATGCGTGACGCGCAGATCTCGGCCGATAATGCGCAGGTCCACCGATTTTCCCTTGTAGGCAAAGCTTGAGTTGCGGGCGATTACGGTGAGACCCGACACTTTTGACAGATCTGTGATAATGTCTTCGCTGATACCGTCCGAGAAGTATTCCTGTTCCGGATCGCCAGACATATTGTCCAGTGGCAGGACGGCAATCGCATGCTCCGCATCTCTTGGTGCAGGATCGGCTCTTTCTACAAAAAATTCACTCGCACGTGGCGTATCTTCCGGATGCCAGTGAAAGACTTTCAGGGGCCGGTCGATATTTTTAACTGAGACAGCACCGCCGTCTTGAAAGGCTATATTCAGCCGTCCGCCAACGTTTTCCTGCACCACGGAAGAAACACAGATTCCTCCGGGCTTTGACAACTGCTCCAGACGGCTCGCGATGTTAACTCCATCGCCAAAAATGTCGTCGTTCTGAAGGATAACATCTCCCAAGTTTATTCCAATCCTCAGGACAATACCAGCCTCTCCTTCCTTGGCAGTCATTCCAATCTGAATGTCGCGAGCACATCTCACTGCATCGACCACACTCAGGAACTCGACTAACGCGCCATCGCCCATCAGCTTTACAATCCGCCCGTTGTTGCGGGTTACGCTGGGATCAAAGACAATCTGTCTGTGCGTGTTGAGCGCCGCCAGTGTCTTGTCTTCGTCAGCTGCCATAAGGCGAGAATAGCCGACAACATCTGTCACCATAATTGCAGACAAGCGGCGAGTGACGAGAGGAGTGTCCATCGCTCGACGATAAGCCAGACCAAGACACCGGTCCAGACAGAACCAATATCAAAATTCAACCTTGTCCGGTGCCAATAAGAAACTGCAAGGCGATGTCAGCATAGCGTGTTGGTTAGCCTTCGTTTTGCCGGAAATGGCTAATATCGCTCCTTTAGCCCTACTAGAGGACCGCCATGCACAAGACCGCCTTTGCAGAACTCGTTTCAAGGCTTCGCCTGCTAACGCCTCAGCAACTCGCACAGCTCGGCACAGCCGTGACAGACTCCCAACGGCAGGTCGAGGCCGTGCTCGCTCTCGATGCCCGCTGCGCGGAGGAAGCCGGCCAAGACTGCCCGCGCTGCGCCTCGTCGAAGCGGTGCCGGTGGGGGCATACCCGGACCGGCGCGCAACGCTGGAGGTGCGATAACTGCGACGCCACCTGGTCAGGCCTGACCTGAACGCCGATCGCAGGCATCCGAAGGCCTGATCTCTTCATCGACCTCGTGCGGAATATGATGGAGGCCGAGAAGCCCTGGTCGTGTCGCAAGGCGGCCGAGAAGCTGGACATCTCGCGCCACACGGCCTGGCGGTGGCGCATGGCGATCATCCGTCTCCTGCCTGCAGAACGGACCGGTGTGATGTCTGGCATCGTCGAAGCCGACGAAGCCCGGCAACGCGAAAGCAGGAAGGCGTCGCGGGAATGGGTGCGATATCAGGTAGATCCTCTGAATGTGCCGCGACCTCCGCGGGAGCCTTGGCGCTTCTACAAGAGCCGGAACGCTACCGTGAAGGCGCCTCCCGGGGGTTGGCTTGCGTGGAACAAGAATCTTGTGGCGGTTACCGACCGGGGCGGACATCGCGCGCTCGAGGCAGTGAACCAGGTGACCGAGCAGGAGGTATCTGCGGCGCTGCTTCCCACAATGGCGCCGGATGCTGTACTCTGCACCGATGGCCACGCGACCTACGAGAAGATCGCAAAGACCACGCGCATTACCCACTTCGCGTTGAACGGTGGGAAGAGGTCGCGCCGCACGCCGAAGACCCATCACATCAACACCGTGAATGCCTTGATCAGCCGCTACCGGGATTTTATCCGCCCATTCTGCGGCCCCGCCTCGCAGAACCTCAAGGCCTATGGTCGGTGGCACGCAGCCCGCGAAAATGGTGATTGCGACTATCTCTCGATCTTCAAGGCATTCCTCGACACGCAAAGGCCTGCCAACACGCTATGCTGACACCGCCAACTGCAAGGTAACGCAATACATCAAGTTAAACTTGTTCAGCGTCAATGACCGCAAAGTCCGCGTCTTACTAGTTCGCGCACGATGCAGCGAACGGCGCTGGTTCCCGAACCCGCCGCTCGTGACCGACGCGGCGAAGGTATCGGGAGAGCCCACTTTGCTGGATATTGCACTCTGTACGAACGTCCGCATTCATGGTCAGTTGCTTGAGGTTACATGATATGCACGGATTGCAGCTCGCATCGAATGTGTGACGGCGATTTTGGAATGTTTAAGTTGAGTTCTTTTGAGCGAAAAACAGTCATTCTGGCGGCGGACATCGTGGGATATTCGCGGATGATGGATGAGGATCACAGTGTCGCGTTGGACGCCCTGAGAAACGTCCGCGACGGTATTGTCGAGCCATGCATTGCAGCGGGCGACGGCGTGGTTATCAAACGTCTTGGGGATGGGTGGCTAGCCGCGTTCGATGGATGCTCGGACGCGTGCGCATCGGCACTCAAGATACAATATCTATTAGCTGATGAAGGTGCCCCA